>NZ_QMFZ01000069.1:0-25297 GCF_003294055.1 Burkholderia reimsis | reverse complement strand
CCGCAAATAATCCCCGCGCGTCCAGTCGAGCGACACGCCGACGCGTTTCGTACCCGGCCGGATCTTCGGCTTGTACACCGACAGCGTCAGCGACTCCAGCGCCGGCCATTCGCGGAACGACAGCACCGCGATGTCGGCGACGAGCGTCTCCAGCAGCCGCGTATGCGGCTTGTGCGACAGGAACGCGGCAAGTCGCGCGCAATAACCGTCGTAATCGATCCACTCGCCCTGCTCGCTCGGCTCGCAGCGATAGCCGAGCCGCGCATCGATCACGATCGGCTGCGGCGCTTCATGCTCGTGCGCATGAATGCCGATCCGCGCGGGCACCTTCAGTTCGTCGACGAACACGCTCCAGCCGCGCCCGCGCAGGCGCGGCGCGTCGATCGCCACGAACGGTTCGTCGAACGGCTTCATGATGCGAGCGGCGCGGCAGCGTCGAGCATGATGCGCACGAAATAATCGGCGAAGCTGCGGCGCAGGACGATCTCGAACGCATCGTCGCCGGTCGGGACCAGCACGATCGACGTCTTGAAGTAGTGCGACTGCGCGCACTGGCCCGGCTTGAACACGCGCGGGTGGAGATCGAGCGGGCAGCCGCGTGCGAGCACGTCGCGCACACGTTCGCCGCTGATCTCGACGACGGTATAACCGCTGCCGACGTCGACGGCCGCCGCATACGTACCCTGCACGGCCTCCGCGAGTCGCGCCTCCAGCACGCCTGCCTGCACGGGCCCGTGCGAGCGCACGAGCCACTCGTCGGGGCCGAGCCACAGCACGTCGTACTCGGCGCCGCGGGCGACCGTGTTCGGCGCCGCCGGCGGCCGGCAGCCGACCACGCGCTCGAACGCGGCGACGAACGCCGGATCGCTCAACTCGCCGCGCACGTTCACGAGATCGAGGAACGGCCGCTCGCGCAGCGTGAATTTCTTCGATGCGCGCGCCTGGTGCGGCTTCAGCACGTCGGCCGCGCCGACGAACGGCGATTCAAGCGTCACGCCGCCCGCGCCTGCCACCTGCGTCTGGTTTCTGGTTTCATTCCACATGCTGGCGCACCCCTTCGGTATCGTAGAAAACCGGGCTCGAGATCTTCGCGGTGATGCGCTTGCCGTTGGCCAGCGGAATCACGACGCTCTCGCCCATCTTGTTCAGGCCGCCCTTCACCACCGCGAGCGCGATCGAGCGCTTCAGGATCGGGCTGTAGTAGCTCGACGTCACGTGGCCGATCATCGGCGTCGGATCGACCGCCGACACCTGCGTGTCCTTCGCGACGATCTGCGCGCCTTCCGGCAGCACGAACTGTTCGTCCTCGGTCAGCAGGCCGACGAACTGCTTGCGGCCCTCCTTCGCGGTGTCCGAGCGCGCGAGCGAACGCTTGCCGAGGAAGTCCTTCGACTTCGCGACCAGCCCACCCATCCCGAGGTCGTACGGCGTGACCGAGCCGTCGGTGTCCTGGCCGACGATGATGTAACCCTTCTCCGCACGCAGCACGTGCATCGTTTCGGTGCCGTACGGCGTGATGTCGAACTCGGCACCGGCGGCCATCAGCGCTTCCCACACCGCGCGGCCCGCATTCGCCGGCACGTTCACTTCATAGGCGAGCTCGCCCGAGAAGCTGATCCGCATCACGCGCGCCTTCGCGCCGGCAACGGTGCCGTTCCGGTAGCTCATGAACGGGAACGCCTCGTTGCCGAAGTCGATGTCCTGGCACACCTTCTGCACGACCTTGCGGCTCTTCGGGCCGACCACCGCGAACGTCGCCCAGTGATCGGTGACCGACGACAGCCGCACCTTCATGTCGGGCCATTCGGTCTGCAGCCAGCGTTCGAGCCACGTGAGCACGCGCGCCGCGCCGCCCGTCGTGGTCGTCATCATGAAATGCTGATCTGCGAGGCGCACGGTCACGCCGTCGTCGAACACCATCCCGTTTTCGTCGAGCATCAGCCCGTAGCGGCACTTGCCGACCTCGAGCTTGTTCCACGGGTTCGTGTACATCCAGTTCAGCAGCTTCACGGCATCCGGGCCCTGGATGTCGATCTTGCCGAGCGTCGATGCGTCGAGGATGCCGACGCTGTTGCGCACCGCCAGGCATTCGCGCTTCACGGCCGCATGGAGGTCCTCGCCTTTCTTCGGGAAGTACCACGGCCGCTTCCAGTTGCCGACGTCCTCGAACAGCGCGCCGTGCTCGACATGCCACTCGTGCACGCAGGTCTTGCGGATCGGGTCGAGGAAATCGCCGAGCTCGCGGCCCGCGAACGTACCGAACGAAACGGGCGTGTAGTTCGGGCGGAACGTGGTCGTGCCCGTTTCCGGAATCGACTTGCCGAGCGCCCCCGCGAGGATCGCCATCCCGTTGATGTTGCCGAGCTTGCCCTGGTCGGTGCCGAAGCCCATCGCCGTATAACGCTTCACGTGCTCGACCGACTCGAAGCCTTCGCGCGCGGCAAGCAGGATGTCGGCGGCCGACACGTCGTTCTGGAAATCGACGAACTGCTTCGGCCCGCGCGCCGCGGCCTCGCGGCTGCCGACGAGCCACAGCGGCTGCAGTGCGCCTTCGACGGCTTCCGCGACCTGCGGTGCGGCCGGGCGCTGCTCGGCCGTGAAGCCCGCGGCCTTCGCCGCTTCCACGCCCGCATCGACCGCGAGCCGCAGCGCGCGCGCCAGGCCGAATTCCCCGGCCGCAGCGCCGATGCTCGCTTCCGCCTGCACGGGCTTGCCCGGCAGGAAGCACGCCTTCTCGTCGCTCCAGCACGCCTTGCCGCCCGACTGCGCGAACAGGTGCAGCACGGGGCTGAAGCCGCCCGACATCGCGACGAGGTCGCACGGCAGCGTCTGCAGCTTGCCGCCCACCTGGCCGTTCGTGCTGGACGCGACGTCGACCGACGATACGCGCCACTTGCCCGATGCGGCCGTCACGACGGCGCCGCTCAATACCGTCACGCCCTGCCGCTTCGCCGCGGCCGGCAGCGCGCCGTTCGACGATGCGCGCGAATCGACGACCGTCACCTTCGCGCCGCACGCCTTCAGGTCGAGCGCGGTCTGGTACGCACGATCGTTGTTCGTGAACACGACCGCGTTGCGGCCCGGCAGCACGCCGAAGCGATGCACGTAGGTGGACACCGCGCCGGCGAGCATCACGCCCGGCAGGTCGTTGTTGCCGAACACGATCGGACGCTCGTGCGCGCCGGTCGCGAGGATCACGCGCTTCGCGCGAACTTTCCACAGCAGCTCGCGCGTGCCCTTGCGCATCGACACGGGCAGGTGATCGGTCAGGCGCTGCGTGACCGTCACGAGGTTGTGGTCCTGGTAGCCGAACGCGGTGCTGCGCGACAGGATCGTCACGTCGGGCAGCTTGCGCAGCTCGGCCTCGATCTTCTCGACCCACTGCAGCGCGGGCTTCGCGTCGATTTCCGCGCGGCACGACAGCAGGCTGCCGCCGAGCTCGCGCTGGTCGTCGACGAGGATCACGCGCGCGCCGGCCGTGGCCGCCGCATGCGCGGCCGCGAGCCCCGACGGGCCGCCGCCCACGACGAGCACGTCGCAGTGCGCATAACACTTGTCGTAGCGATCGGCGTCGAGCGCTTCCGGCGCCTTGCCGAGGCCGGCGGCTTCGCGGATCTTCTCTTCGTACTTCGGCCACATGTTGCGCGGCCACATGAAGGTCTTGTAGTAGAAGCCGGCCGGCAGGAAGCGCGACAGCTTCTGGTTGATCGCGTACTTGTCGTTCTCGAGCGTCGGCTCGGCGTTCACGCTCGACGCGACGAGCCCCTGGTACAGCTCGATCTCGGTCGCGCGCGCATTCGGCACCGTGTACGGGCCCGATTCGAGCTGCACGACCGCATTCGGTTCCGCGACGTCAGCCGTCACGATCCCGCGCGGGCGGTGGTACTTGAAGCTGCGCGCGACGAAGTGCACGCCGTTCGCGAGCAGCGCGGACGCGAGCGTGTCGCCCTGGAAGCCCTGATACGTGCGGCCGTTGAACGTGAACGTCAACGGAATCGCGCGATTGATGCGGCCACCGGTGCCGAGGCGGTCTTTCTGGCTCATTTGCTCGTGCCCTCTTCGTGTGCGTTGCCGGCAGCGTCGCCACCGAACTTTTCGTAGCCCTTGATATCGTAGGTCACCGTGTCGCGCGTGGCCTTGAACCAGCGGCGGCAGCCCTGCGCGTGCAGCCATTGCTCCTTGTGCAGCCCGCGCTTGTTCTCGCGCATGAACACGTATTCGCCCCATTCGCGGTCGGTCATGTTCTCGTTGTTGACGGGGCGCACGATGTCGGCTTCACCGCCGCACGAGAACTCGGATTCGGCGCGCGGCCCGCACCACGGACATTCGATCAGCAACATGTTTTCTTCTCCTCGTTCAGTGCGCGACAGCGGCTGCGCCGTGCTCGTCGATCAGGTGGCCCGTGTAGAAGCGGTCGAGCGCGAACGGCGCGTTCAGCGGATGCGGTTCGTCGCGCGCGATCGTGTGCGCGAACACCCAGCCCGAGCCGGGCGTCGCCTTGAAGCCGCCGGTGCCCCAGCCGCAGTTGAAGTAGAGACCCTTCACGTCGGTCTTGGTGATGATCGGGCACGCGTCCGGCGACACGTCGACGATGCCGCCCCACTGGCGGTTCATCCGCACGCGCGAGAACACCGGGAACATCTCGACGATCGCCTGCAGCGTGCTTTCGATGATGTGGAAGCTGCCGCGCTGGCCGAAGCCCGTGTACTGGTCGATACCCGCGCCGATCACGAGGTCGCCCTTGTCGGACTGGCTGATGTACGCGTGCACCGCGTTCGACATGATCACCGAGTTCACCACCGGCTTGATC
This sequence comes from Burkholderia reimsis, assembly GCF_003294055.1. Classification (NCBI taxonomy): domain Bacteria; kingdom Pseudomonadati; phylum Pseudomonadota; class Betaproteobacteria; order Burkholderiales; family Burkholderiaceae; genus Burkholderia; species Burkholderia reimsis. The sequence goes on along the minus strand of NZ_QMFZ01000069.1, from coordinate 20,487 downwards.
GGCTCGGACACCAGCGCCTGCAGCGGGTGGCTTTCGATCGGCAGGCGCACGCCGGCCATGTCGGCGAGCGTCGTCGTGTTGCCGGCCGCGACCACCGCCACCTTCTTCGCCTTGATGAAGCCCTTCACCGTATCGACGCCGACCACCGCGCCGCCTTCGCGGCGAATGCCCGTCACCTGGCAGTTCTGGATGATGTCGACACCCGCGCGGTCCGCACCGCGCGCAAAGCCCCAGGCCACCGCGTCGTGACGCGCCACACCGGCGCGGCGCTGGATCGACGCGCCGAGCACCGGATAGCGGCTGTTCAGGTTGATGGTCGGCTCGATTTCCTTGATCTGTGCAGGCGTCAGGAATTCGGCGTCGACACCGTTCAGGCGGTTCGCGTTCACGCGGCGCTCGGTGTCACGCACGTCCTGCAGCGTGTGGGCCAGGTTCATCACGCCGCGCTGGCTGAACATCACGTTGTAGTTCAGGTCCTGCGACAGCCCTTCCCACAGCTTCATCGCCTTCTCGTACAGCGCGGCCGATTCGTCCCACAGATAGTTCGAGCGCACGATCGTCGTGTTGCGCGCGGTGTTGCCGCCGCCGATCCAGCCCTTCTCGAGGATCGCGACGTTCGTGATGCCGTGTTCCTTCGCGAGGTAGTAGGCGGTCGCGAGGCCGTGGCCGCCGCCGCCGACGATCACGACGTCGTATTCCTTCTTCGGTTCCGGGCTCTTCCACTGCTTTTCCCAGTTCTCGTGATACGAGAGACCGTTGCGGAACAGGCTGAATATCGAGTAGCGGCTCATGTTGTGGTCCTTCGTTAGCATTCGATGACGTTCACGGCCAGACCGCCGCGCGACGTTTCCTTGTATTTCGTCTTCATGTCGGCGCCCGTCTCGCGCATCGTCTTGATGACCGAGTCGAGCGACACGTAGTGCTGGCCGTTGCCCTTGAGCGCCATGCGCGACGCGTTCAGCGCCTTGATCGCGCCCATCGCGTTGCGCTCGATGCACGGGATCTGCACGAGCCCGCCGACGGGGTCGCAGGTCATCCCGAGGTTGTGTTCCATGCCGATCTCGGCCGCGTTCTCGACCTGGTCGGGCGTGCCGCCCATCACCGCGGCCAGCGCCGCGGCCGCCATCGAGCACGCGACGCCCACTTCGCCCTGGCAGCCGACTTCCGCGCCGGAGATCGACGCGGTTTCCTTGTAGATGATCCCGATCGCCGCGGCCGTCATCAGGAATTCGACGATGCCGGCTTCGTTCGAGCCCGGCACGAACTTCACGTAGTAGTGCAGCACCGCGGGAATCACGCCGGCCGCGCCGTTGGTCGGCGCGGTGACGACACGGCCGCCCGCCGCGTTCTCCTCGTTGACGGCCATCGCATACAGGTTGACCCAGTCGAGCATCGACAGCGGGTCGCGCAGCGACTCTTCCGAACGCGCGCGCAGGCGGGCATTCAGCTCGGCCGCGCGGCGCTTCACGCGCATCGGGCCCGGCAGGTCGCCCTCGACCTTGCAGCCGCGCTCGACGCAGGCGGCCATCGTGCGCCAGATCGCGAGCAGCCCGGCGCGCACTTCGTCGGCGGGACGCAGCGCGCATTCGTTGCGCATCATCAGCTCGGCGATCGACAGCCCGTGCTCGCGGCACTGGCGCATCAGGTCGTCGCCGGTGCGGAACGGGTACGGCACCTCGACCGCCGCGCGCACGCCGTTCACGCGATCGCCGTCGCGGTTCACGACGAAGCCGCCGCCGACCGAGTAATACTCTTTCTCGACGAGCAGCTGGCCGTGTTCGTCGAAGGCCTGGAAGCGCATCCCGTTCGGGTGCACGATGCTCGTGCCGCTCATCAGCTTGCGATAGAAGCCGATGTGTTCCTTTTCGTCGAAGCGCACCGTCTGCTTGCCGAGCAGCGACAGCGATTTCTCCGCGCGGATCGCGGCCAGCCGCGGCTCGATCAGGTCGGGATCGATCGTGTCGGGCAGGTGGCCCTCGAGGCCGAGCAGCACGGCCTTGTCGGTGCCGTGGCCCTTGCCGGTCGCGCCGAGCGAGCCGTACAGCTCGACCCGCACGCGGCGCACGAAGCCGAGCAGGTTCGCGTCCTCCACGTGCGACGCGAAGCGGCACGCGGCGATCATCGGGCCGACCGTATGCGAACTGGACGGGCCGATGCCGATCTTGAACAGGTCGAACGCGCTGACGTTCATCTGGCTTCCTCAGGGTGACATGCGTGGAATGACGTTGGGCACCAGTACATCAAAGCGTAAAATCGGCCGATAGAACAAAAACGGCATCGGCGTGGGATACCGCCGCCAAGCGCCGCGCCGGCGGGCCGGAAAGTGCGTTTTGGCGATGGTTCGCGACGGAAAACCACAAGTCGGGCCGGAGCCGATCGGCGACGCTGGCTGCATCCGCGTCGCCCGGCCGTGCCCGACCGCCGTACCCGCGTAACCCGTATCGACAGACTGAGTGAGACCGCCTGCCCGGCGTGAAGAGATTGGCCGCGATGACACCCGACGTACCCGCTTCCCCCCTCGCAGAACCCGCACCGCGACGCATCCGCTTCGGCATCGTGCTGCTGCCGAACTTCACGCTGACGGCCTTCTCGGGCTTCGTCGACATGCTCCGGCTGTCGGCGGACGACGGCGACTACAGCAAGCCCGTGCGCTGCGCGTGGAGCGTGATCGGCGAGACCCTCGCGCCGGTGCGCGCGAGCTGCGGGATCCAGATCACGCCATGGGAAACGTTCGACGCGGCCGAGCCGTTCGACTACGTGGTGGTGGTCGGCGGCCTGCTGCATTCGGGGCCGCAGGCGGGCCCCGAGACGCTCGACTTCATCCGCCGCGCGGCGGCCGGCGGCGCAACGGTCGTCGGGATCTGCACCGGCGTGTTCACGCTGATGCGCGCAGGCGTGCTCGACGGCTACCGCACCTGCGTGAGCTGGTTCCATTACTGGGATTTCATCGAGCGCTTTCCGGCCGCCGATCCCGACCTGCTGATCGCCGACCGGCTGTTCGTGATCGACCGGCGCCGCATCACCTGTTCGGGCGGCCGCGCGTCGATCGACGTCGCCGCCGCGATCCTGCTGCGCCATTTCGATCACGCGACCGTGCAGAAGGCGCTGCGTATCCTGCTGGTCGGCGAGATGCAGAAAGGAAACGCCCCGCAGCCGCATCCGCCGGGCCTCGAGCCGGCGACGCACCCGAAGGTCAAGCGCGCGATTCTCCTGATGGAACAGCATGTCGGGCGGGCGCTGTCGCTCGACGAGCTCGCGAACAAGCTCGACCTGTCGACGCGGCAGCTCGAGCGGCTGTTCAAGGCCGAAACGGGCAAGAGCCCGCAGGCATTCGCGAAACAGGTGCGGCTGCGCACGGCCGCGTGGCTGCTGACCAGTTCCGACCGCACGGTGGCCGATATCGCGTCGAGCTGCGGGTTCGCCGATGCGTCGCACCTCGGACGCGAGTTCCGCAAGCAGTTCGGCGTGCCGCCGGCGACTTATCGGGAGCGCGGCGGCGAAGTGGCGGAAGCCGGCGCGACGGCAGATGCGACGGACGACTCCGTCGAGGACCTCGCCGACTGACGGCCGACGCACCCGCACTGCCCTTTCCCGCCCGGCTGACCCACCGCAAAGCGATAGTCGATCGCACCGATTTCCCTTCAAATGGAACCGGTTTCAATTGATTTGACCGACGTTGCCCTCCGTTGATCGAGGGTTATCCCGGATGCTTCGTCGCGCTCAAATTTGTATGATGACCACATAACCTTACAAACCAGAGCACCATGTTCGAGAAAATTCCCGCCCGCGCGATGAGCGACCATGTCGCGCAGCAACTGCTCAAGCAGATCGAAGTCGGCAGCTTCTCGGCCACCGGCAAGCTGCCGACGGAGGCCGTGCTCGCGCAGGAATTCGGCGTGAGCCGTACCGTGATCCGCGAGGCGATCTCGCGGCTGAAGAACGAAGGCGTGGTCGAGCCGCGCCAGGGCAGCGGCGTGTACGTGAACCAGCACGGTGCGATCCGGCCGCTGCGGATCGACTATGCGGAAGCGGTCGAGGCCACCTCGCTGCCGCACCTGCTCGCGGTGCGCCGTGCGATCGAGGCCGAGGTCGCGGCCGAAGCGGCCCTGCACCACACTGACGAAGACATGGCCGACATCGACGATGCGCTGCGCAAGATCGACGAGGCCGTGGCCGAAGGGCGCGACGGCGTCGCGGAAGACGTCGCGTTCCACCGCACGATCGCGGCCGTCACCGGCAACCCGTATTTCCTGAAGACGCTGCAGTTTCTGAACCAGTACCTCGAAGCCGGCGTGAAGGTCACGCGGCGCAACGAAGCAACGCGCGAGGACTTCTCGCGCCAGGTGCGCGACGAACACGCGGCGATCGCCGACGCGATCCGCGCGCGCGACCCGATGGCCGCGCGCAACGCGGCACGCACGCATATGTACAACGCCGCCCGCCGTCTCGCGGAAGCCGGCATCTGCTGAAGCCGGCGGCCGCGGCCGTTACCGGCGGCGCCGCTGTCACGAACCTCTCCCGAATCGATCAAGGTTGACCATGTCACGAAATGTTGGAGTCATCGGCCTCGGCGCGATGGGCCTCGGCGTCGCCCGCTCGCTGCTGCGCGCCGGCCTGCGCGTGCACGCATGCGACGTGCGCGACACCGTGCTGCAGGCATTCGCGGCCGAAGGCGGCATCGCCTGCGCGACGCCGGCCGAACTCGGCGCGTTGTGCGACGTCGTCGTCACGCTCGTCGTGAATGCCGCGCAGACCGAAACGGTGCTGTTCGGCGAGCACGGCGCGGTCGCGGCGATGAAGCCGGGCGGCGTCGTGATCGCCAGCGCGACCGTCGCGCCGGAATTCGCGGTGGCGCTCGGCGCACGCATCGAGGCCGCCGGCCTGCAGATGCTCGATGCGCCCGTGTCCGGCGGTGCCGCGCGCGCGGCCTCCGGCGAGATGACGATGATGACGTCGGGCCCGGCCGCCGCGTACGCGGGCTGCGAGGACGTGCTCGCCGCGATCGCCGGCAAGGTCTATCGCCTCGGCGATTCGCACGGCATCGGCTCGAAGGTGAAGATCATCAACCAGTTGCTGGCCGGCGTGCATATCGCCGCGGCGGCCGAGGCGATGGCACTGGGCCTGCGCGAAGGCGTCGATGCCGACGCGCTGTACGACGTGATCACGCACAGCGCCGGCAATTCGTGGATGTTCGAGAACCGCGTGCCGCACATCCTGAACGGCGACTACACGCCGCTGTCGGCCGTCGACATCTTCGTGAAGGACCTCGGCCTCGTGCTCGATACCGCGCGCCGCAGCAAGTTCCCGCTGCCGCTGTCGGCCACCGCGCACCAGATGTTCATGAGCGCGTCGAGCGCCGGCCACGGCGGCGAGGACGATTCCGCCGTGATCAAGACCTTCCCCGGCATCACGCTGCCGCCCGCCCGCTGATTCGAACGACGTACCCGCCATGACCGCTCCCGTTTCCCGTCCCCTGCTCGGCTGCATCGCCGACGATTTCACCGGCGCGACCGATCTCGCGAACATGCTCGTGAAAAGCGGCATGCGCACCGTGCAGACGATCGGCGTGCTCGCCGACGGCGCCACGCTTGATGCGGACGCGATCGTCGTCGCGCTGAAGTCGCGCACGATCCCCGCGGCCGACGCCGTCGCGCAATCGCTCGCCGCCTACGCATGGTTGCGCGAGCAAGGCTGCCGGCAATTCTTCTTCAAGTACTGCTCGACGTTCGATTCGACCGACGCGGGCAACATCGGCCCCGTCGCCGATGCGCTGCTCGATGCGGCCGGCGGCGGCTTCACGATCGCGTGCCCGGCGTTCCCCGAGAACGGCCGCACGATCTATCGCGGCCACCTGTTCGTCGGCGACGTGCTGCTGAACGAATCGGGCATGGAAAACCATCCGCTCACGCCGATGAAGGACGCGAACCTCGTGCGCGTGCTGCAGCGGCAAACGAAGTCGCCCGTCGGCCTGATCCGCTACGACACGATCGCGCTGGGCGCGGCCGCCGTGCGCACGCGGATCGACCAGTTGCGTGCGGAAGGCGCACGCTTCGCGATCGCCGACGCGCTGTCGGACCGCGACCTCTACGTGCTCGGCGAAGCCTGCGCGGGCCTACCGCTCGTCACCGGCGGCTCGGGCATCGCGCTCGGCCTGCCCGCGAATTTCCGCCGCGCGGAGCAACTGCCCGAGCGCGACAACGCGGCGTCGCTGCCGCGTATCGACGGCCTGTCGGCGGTGCTCGCCGGCAGTGCATCGAAGGCCACCAACGCGCAGGTCGCCGCATGGCGCGCCACGCGGCCGAGCTTCCGTATCGATCCGCTCGCGGCATCGCGCGGCGAACCCGTCGTCGACCAGGCACTCGCGTTCGCGCGCACGCACCTGCCGCAGCCCGTGCTGATCTACGCGACCGCGACGCCTGACGAAGTGAAGGCCGTACAACAAGCGCTCGGCGTCGACGCGGCCGGCCATCTCGTCGAAGCCACGCTCGCGGCGATCGCGCGCGGGCTGCGCGATCTCGGCGTGCGCAAGTTCGTCGTCGCCGGCGGCGAGACGTCCGGCGCGGTCGTGCAGGCGCTCGACGTAAAGTCGCTGCAGATCGGCGCGCAGATCGATCCGGGCGTACCGGCGACGGCCACCATCGACGCGGCGCCGCTCGGCCTCGCGCTGAAGTCGGGCAACTTCGGCACCACGGACTTTTTCGACAAGGCGCTGCGCGCGCTGGACGGAGCCGCACGATGAGCGACGAAGCGAAACTGCGCGAGGAGATCTGCGTCGTCGGCGCCAGCCTGTACGCGCGCGGCCACGCGGTCGGGAGCGCCGGCAACATCAGCGCGCGGCTGTCCGACGGCTGGCTGATCACGCCGACCGACGCGTGCCTCGGCCGGCTCGACCCGAACGACATCGCGAAGGTCGGCCTCGACGGCCAGCCCGTGTCGGGCGGCAAGCCGTCGAAGACGCTCGCGCTGCATCGCGGCATCTACGCGCGCAATGCCGAAGCGAACGGCGTCGTCCACACCCATTCGACGCACCTCGTCGCGCTGACGCTCGCGGGCGTATGGCGCGACACCGACGTGCTGCCGCCGATCACGCCGTACTACGTGATGAAGGTCGGCCACATTCCGCTGATCCGCTACCGCCGCCCCGGCGATCCGGGCGTCGCGGCGGAAGTCGCGGCGCTCGCCGACCAGGTGCGCGGCGTGCTGCTCGACCGCCTCGGCCCGGTGATGTGGGGGCCATCGGTGTCGCACGCGTCGTATGCACTCGAAGAACTCGAGGAAACGGCGCGGCTGTGGTTGATGACGAACCCGAAACCCGAACCGCTCGACGAGGCCGCGCTCGACGAATTGCGCGCCAGCTTCGGCGCGCGCTGGTAGCGACGTACCCCGCAACGATTCCCATGCCCGCCGTGTGCGCGGGCCCTTCCGTCAGCACACGCAACGATCCGGCGGCGTACGCGCCGCCGGCACACAACATCCTGGAGACGACGATGACTGCTCTCGACGCGGCCGCTGGCCGCTCGCCCGCCGCGCCCGCCCACGCCGCGGAACTCGACCGCACCTACAAGAAAGTGTTCTGGCGCATCGTGCCGTTCCTGATGCTCTGCTACGTGGTCGCGTATCTCGACCGCGTGAACGTCGGCTTCGCGAAGCTGCAGATGTCGCAGGATCTCGCGTTCAGCGAAACCGTGTTCGGGCTCGGCGCCGGCATCTTCTTCCTTGGCTATTTTCTGTTCGAACTGCCAAGCAACATGCTGATGCACCGCATCGGCGCACGCATCTGGATCGCGCGGATCATGATCACGTGGGGCCTGCTGTCCGGGCTGTTCGCATTCGTGCAGACGCCGACGCAGTTCTACGTGCTGCGCTTCCTGCTCGGCCTCGCGGAAGCCGGCTTCTATCCCGGCGTGATCCTGTATCTCACGTACTGGTTCCCGTCGCATCGCCGCGCGAAGATCATCGCGGTGTTCATGTCCGCGATTCCCGTGTCGGGCATCTTCGGCAACCCGCTGTCGGGCTGGATCATGGAGCGCTTCCACGGCGGCTCGGGTTTCCACGGCTGGCAATGGATGTTCATGATCGAAGCCGTGCCGGCCGTGCTCGTCGGCATCGCGACCATCCTGTATCTCGACAACAGCATCCGCGGCGCGAAGTGGCTCGACGAACGCGAGAAACAACTGCTGGAGGACGAGATCGCCGCGCAGCCGCAGGAACAGCAGCAGCACGGCCACTCGCTGAAGGCCGTGTTCGCCGACCCGCGCATGTGGTGGATGTCGCTGATCTACTTCGCGTTCGTCACGGGCCAGTATGGCCTCACGTTCTGGATGCCGACGCTCGTGAAGTCGACCGGCATCACCGATACGCTGCAGATCGGCCTGCTGTCCGCGATCCCGTTCGTCGTCGCGATCGTCGTGATGAACCTGTTCGGCCACAGCGCGGACAAGCGCCGCGAACGCCGCTGGCACCTGATCGTGCCCGCGCTGATGGGCGCGGTCGGGTTTGCGGTCGCCGCGTCGTACTCGCACAATACGGCGGTGTCGATCGTGTTCCTGTCGCTCGCGGCGGGCGGCGTACTGACCTGCGCACCGCTGTTCTGGTCGCTGCCGACCGCGTTCCTCGCGGGCTCCGCGGCCGCCGCCGGGATCGCGATCATCAACTCGGTCGGCAACCTCGCCGGGTTCGCGAGCCCGTACGTGATCGGCTACCTGAAGGACGTCACGCACAGCACGGCGTCCGGCATGTACGTGCTGGCCGCGATGCTCGTGATCGGCGCGATCGCCGTGTGGCTCACGCCCGCGAAACTCGTGAACCGCTGAACCGCCGAGTTGCCATTCGATGCGGGGCGGCACATGCCCCGCCCCATTCATTCACAGGACCCGCTGCCATGCCACGCTTCGCCGCCAACCTCTCGATGATGTACACCGAGCACGCGTTCCTCGAACGCTTCGCCGCTGCCGCCTACGACGGCTTCAAGGCCGTCGAGTACCTGTTCCCGTACGACTTCGCCGCCGAGGACATCCGCGCGCGCCTCGACGCGCACCACCTCGAACAGGCGCTGTTCAACGCGCCGCCCGGCGACTGGGCCGCGGGCGAACGCGGCACCGCATCGCTGCCGGGCCGCGAGGACGAGTTCCGGCGCGGCATCGATCAGGCGCTCGACTATGCACGCGTGCTCGGCAACCGGAAGCTGCACGTGATGGCCGGGATGGTGCCGCCGGGCGCCGACCGTGCACGCCATCGCGACACCTACCTGTCGAACCTGCGCCATGCCGCGCAGGCCGCTGCCGCGCACGGCATCACGATCCTGATCGAGCCGATCAACCAGCGCGACATGCCCGGCTATTTCCTGAGCCGCCAGGACGACGCGCAGGCGATCCGCGCGGAAGTCGGCGCGCCGAACCTGAAGGTGCAGTTCGACTGCTACCACTGCCAGATCGTCGAAGGCGATCTCGCGACGAAGCTCCGGCGCGATTTCGCGGGCATCGGCCATATCCAGATCGCGGGCGTGCCCGACCGCCACGAGCCGGATCTCGGCGAAGTCAACTACCCGTATCTGTTCGAGCTGATCGACACGCTCGGCTACGACGGCTGGATCGGTTGCGAGTACCGCCCGAAGGCCGGCACGTCGGAAGGGCTCGGCTGGCTCAGGGCCTGTTCCCGCTAATTCACGCATTCCTCGGAAGGTAACGAACATGAAAGTACTGATCACCGGCGGCGCCGGCTTTCTCGGCCAGCGTCTGGCGCGCAAGCTGCTCGAGCGCGGCGAACTGAGCGGCCCCGACGGCCGCAGCGAGAAGATCGACGAGCTGGTGCTGCTCGACGTCGTCGAAGGCAGCGATTTCGGCGATGCGCGCGTGACGTCGATCGTCGGCGACATCGCCGATCGCGCGGTGCTCGAACGCGCGATCGACACGCAAACCGGCGCGATCTTCCACCTCGCGGCAATCGTCAGCGGGCAGGCCGAGGCCGATTTCGATCTCGGCATGCGGATCAACCTCGACGCGTCGCGCGCGCTGCTCGAAGTGTGTCGCGCGCGTGGCCACCGGCCGCGCGTCGTGTTCACGAGCTCGGTCGCGGTGTATGGCGGCACGCTCCCCGACGTCGTGCAGGACGACACCGCGCTGAACCCGCAATCGTCCTACGGCGCGGAGAAGGCGATCGCCGAGCTGCTGCTGTGCGACTACGCGCGGCGCGGTTTCGTCGACGGCCGCGTGCTGCGGCTGCCGACGATCAGCGTGCGGCCGGGCCGCCCGAACGCGGCCGCATCGTCGTTCGCGAGCGGCATCATCCGCGAGCCGCTGAACGGCGAGGAAAGCGTGTGCCCGGTGCCGGGTTCGACGCGGCTGTGGCTGCTGTCGCCGCGCGGCGCAATCGAAGCGCTCGTCGCGGGCTGCGAAATCGACAGCGCGAAGCTCGGCAACAAACGCGTGATCAATTTGCCCGGCCTGTCGGTATCGGTCGACGAAATGATCGCGGCGCTGCGCGAAGTCGCGGGCGACGAAGTCGTGAAACTGATCCGCCATGTGCCCGACGAGCGCGTCGAGAAGATCGTCGGCAGCTGGCCGGGCCGCTGGGATACGTCGCGCGCGGAAGCCCTCGGATTGAAGGGCGACACGTCGTTCGCGGACGTGATCCGCAGCCATCTCGCCGACGAACGGCGCTGATTCCCGCGCCGCCGGCCGCGCGGGCACGGGCTGCGCGGCCGCATCAATGCGGCCGGGCGGATTCGCCGATGGGCAACGACGCGCGTTTCGTTCCGCCCGGCCGGTTCGCCGAACCGGCCGCCCACTGCCACGCTAGCAGGCCCGGCAGATAGAACAGCAGGTCGCGCACGCGGCGGGCGCCGGCCAGGGCGAGACACGTCGGCGGATCGAACCCGAGGAGCCCGCCGATCAGCACGAAGCCGCCCTCCTGCACGCCGAGGCCGCCCGGCATCAGGAACGCGATACTGCTCACGAGCTGGATCAGCGCCTCGATCGCGAGCGCCTGCGCAAAGGTCGGCTCCGCGCCGAGAAAGACCAGCGCGAGCCAGATTTCCAGCGCGTAACCCACGAACTGCAGGGTTTGCCAGATCGCGAGGTAGCGCACGACGATGCCGGTCTTTCTCCAGATCATCCGGATCGACTGATCGGTACGCGCCGATTCGCCGACGAGCGCCACCACCTTCCCGCTCGTGACGCGGTTCAGCACGCGCATCGCGCGCTCGAACGGCCGCGCATGCTGCACCAGCGCGAACAGCAGCAGCACCGGCACCAGCGCGGCCATGCCGATCGCGAGGTTCCCGGCCACCCGGGCGGCATCGGACGAGACGTGCCCGAGCACGTAGCCGATCGCGACCAGCGCGAACACCAGCTGGCTGATCAGCGTCAGCTGCATGTCGGCGACGAGGCTGGCCACGGCCGTCGCCGGCCGCACGCCCGCCTGCCGCAGCATGCCGAACGACACGATCTCGCCGCCGATCCGCGCGACCGGCAGCAGCCCGTTGATCGACTCGCGAATCCACACGAGTTTCAGCATCGTCGCGAACGACGGCCGGCGCGGGCCGCGGATCAGCATCCGCCAGTCCCACGCATTCGCGAGCATCGGCAGGAGGTGGGCCAGCGCCGCGAGCAGCAATCCGGCGCCGGCAATCTGCAGGCGATGCAGGATGTCCAGCGGATGCTCGCGCCAGATCAGCCACACGGCGAGCGCCAGCCCGCCCAGCGCCGCGGCCTGCCCCGCGCGCCGAAGCCGCGCGTCGCTGCGCGCGACGTTCCGGGCGGCGTCGCCGCCGGGGTTCGTCTGCGTCGTCATGATTCGCTCGCCGCCGACAACAGCCCTTCCCGGTTCACGCGAAAGCGCGTGCCGCGCCACACGACATGCGACGAGAAGAAGCTCGACACGAACACGAAGAACTGCAGGAGATCGACGAACGGCAGCCAGATTGCGCCGCGCAGCCCCGCGCCGGTCGCACGGCTCGTTCTCAGCATCAGCAGCACCCGCGCGGCGAGCGCCGCGACCGCCAGCGCGCACGCGGCGGCCGTGCCGCCCGAGAACAGCAGCGCCAGCAGCGCGAGCGGCACCGGGTGCATCAGCACCGAGCCCGCATGACCGAGCCGGTCCGCCGCGCGAATCGTGCAGCTCCAGCGCAACTCGTGGGCGTACAGCCTCGAGAACGTCTCCTCGACGCACGCATGCCCGACGACGAACGGCGGAATGACGACCTGCGCGCCCGCCTGCCGCACCGCTTCGCCCAGCGCGTGATCCTCGGCCAGGTGATGCGCGAATCGCGCGAGGCCGCCGATACGTTCGAGCGTCGCGCGCGTGATCGCAATCGTCTGGCCAAAGCACGGCCGCGCACGCCCGATGAAGAGCCCGGTGATCACGCCCGGCAGGAAATGGTAGTTCGTCATCGCGACGGCGATCCCGGGCCAGAAACCCGGCGATGCGACACCGCGGTACACGCTCGTCACGATGCCGACATCCGGCTGCTGCAGCGCGCCGACGACCGCGCGCAGATAATCGCGCTCGACCAGCACGTCGCTGTCGGCGAGGCACAGCACCGAATACTCCGCGTGTTCGAGCATGTTCACGAGATTGCCGATCTTGCGGTTCGGCCCGTACAGCCGCGCATCGGCGACGACCTTGATGTTCGCGTCAGGGTAGCGTGCACGCAGCGTCTCGACGGCCGCGAGTGCCGCGTCGCCTGCATCGTGCACGCCGAACAGGTGCTGGACCGGGCCAGGGTAATCCTGCACGAAGAAGCTTTCGAGATGCTGTACGAGCTGCCACTCGTCGCCGTGCAGCGGCTTCGCGACAGTGACGCCCGGATACTCGCGCGGCTGCGCCGCCGGCCTCGAAAAGAACCGCCCGACCAGCACGCTGGCCGCGACCGTATACGCAATACCCAGCAATACGCCCAGCCCGCAGACGATCGACATCGCGCCGGCCAGCGCGTGCAGCACATGCAGCAACACCATGCGATTCCCCAGTGGTGGCCCGGCGGGACCGTGGTGCATCGGGGCGGGCACGCGCGAAGGCGGGCTCACCCGTGTGCGTAGCGGAACCGATTTCCGTTGAGCCGGATATGAAGGATGACCAGCCGACGGTACGCGCAATCGGATGACACTGCTACCGTGTGACGATCGATTCCGGTCACGTGTACGAATCCGCAATCCAGCGCCGCCCTGAAGGCCGCGCGGGCAAGCTTGCGGACCGAAAGGATCGCGGTGACGATCGCGACGACGGTCCACATGCGAAACGTCATCGTCGTGAAAAATGCCTCGGGTACGCGCAGCGCCAGCCATGAAACCAGCACGAAGCACTGAACGAACATGCCGGCCAGCGCGGCGATCAGCAGGTAGGCGCGCCATCGCTCGATCGTTGAGGGGGCCATGAGGAGTGAATCTCCCGTACGGGCGACTCGCGTCGACCGGACATCGATCGGCAAGGTCGCGGATTGACGGGCAAGCCGGACAGGCGTGACCCGGTTCGGGATCAGGGGCAGCGGAAAATCCCCCTGGAAGCGGTGTGGCCGATGGTAGCGGGATTGCCGCCGCCGAACCTTAAGCGTTCTTCAGAATCGGAAGAAGTTTGATCCAGCACAATTACAATCCGTTGCACGGCAGGTGCGGCGCGCTCGTACAATCGCAGGCATCCCGCCCCCGAATCGACCATGCGACTCCTCCTTGTTGAAGACGACGACCTGATCGGCAGCGGTCTCGAGATCAGCCTGACCCAGGCCGGCTATCACGTGGACTGGTTGCGCGACGGTCACGCAGCGGCAGCCGCGCTCGCGACCACGCGCTTCGCGCTCGTCGTGCTCGATCTCGGCCTGCCCGGGAAATCGGGCACCGAGCTGCTGCGCGCGTTGCGCGATGGGGGCGATACCGTCCCCGTGCTGGTCCTGACCGCGCGCGGCACCGTGGCCGACCGCGTCCGCGGCCTCGACGACGGCGCCGACGACTATCTCGCGAAACCGTTCGAACTGACCGAAGTGCTCGCCCGCTGCCGCGCGCTCGTGCGCCGCTCGCAAGGCCGCGCCGGCGACGAGATCGTGTGGCGCGACATCACGATCGACCTGACCGCCCACACGGTGACACGCGATGCGTCGCGCATCGCGCTCACGTCGCGCGAGTGGGCCATCCTGGTCCAGCTCGTCAGCCACCCGGGCGCGCCGCAGTCGCGCTCGCGCCTCGAGGACACCCTGTACGGCTGGCAGGAAGGTATCGAAAGCAATGCGATCGAGGTGCATGTGTCGAACCTGCGCAAGAAGCTCGGCGCGGAACTGATCCGCACCGTTCGAGGCGTCGGCTACGTCGTCGATCTCGCATGACGTCCCGCTCGATACGGCGCCGCGTTTCGTCGATGGCGCTCGGCTGCGTGACGGTCGTGTGGCTCGTCGCCGTGTTCGGCAGCTTCCGGTATGCGACGCGCGAGATCGGCGAATGGGAAGACGCCCGCCTCGTCGAATATGCGTCGCTGCTCGTCAATCTCTCGCCTGCCGACCTCGATCGCCTCGCCCGTGTGCCGCCGGACGCGCGTGTCGAACTGGATCGCCGCGGCTCGAAACCCGCCCCCGAAACCGACGGCGATCGCCTTCCGCGCGACGTGCTGTTCGAGGTGCGCGACGCACGGGGCCAGGTCGTCGCGTCGAGCCTCCCGGCCGGCGCCGCCGGCCTGCCCGACGCGCACGACCCGCGCGGTGTTCCTGAAACGATCGTCATCCGCGGCGCGTCATGGCGTACGCACACGCTGCGCGACGACGCGTCGGGACGCCGGATCCGCGTGATGGAAATCGCGAACACGCGCAGCGACCTGGCGACCGGCACCGCGCGCGGCATCGTCCTGCCGTTGATCGTCGCGCTCCCGGTGCTGGCGCTGCTCCTCTGGTACCTGATCGGACGCGGTCTCGCGCCGCTGAAGACGCTGTCGACGCTGATCGGCGCGCGCGACGCGCGATCGCTCGAACCGCTCGGCATCGCCGCCGTGCCGGACGAAGTGCGCCCGCTGGTCGACGCGATCGACCGCCTGCTGGCCCGGCTGCGGCAATCGATCGTGCGCGAGCGCGCGTTCACGTCCGACGCCGCGCACGAGCTCAAGACACCGCTTGCCGCGATCAAGGTCCAGGCCCAGGTGGCCATCGCGACCGACGATCCGGCACTCCAGCGGCTCGCGATGCAGCGGGTCGTTCAAGGCGTCGACCGCAGTGCGCGTCTCGCCGAGCAGTTGCTGCTGCTCGCGCGGCTCGACGAATACGAACGCATTCCGACACGCGCGGTCGCCGTTCGCGAACTCGTCGAAGCCGCCCTCGACCGCCATCTCGCGAAGGCGTCGGACAAGGCCATCGACCTCGTGGCCGGCCCCGTCTCCGAGCGCGCGATCGACGCCGATCCGATCCTGATCGGCATCCTGCTCGACAACCTCGTCGACAACGCCGTGAAGTACGGCCGCCCGGGCGGCCGCATCGAGCTCGGCGTGCGCGACGACGGCGCACTGCAATGCATCGTCGTTCGCGACGACGGGCCCGGTGTCGCCCCCGGCGAGCACGAGCGGCTCGGCGACCGCTTCTATCGCGGCAGCGGCGCGCAGTCGCCCGGCAGCGGGCTCGGGCTGTCGATCGTCACGCGCATCGCGCAATACCTGGGCGGCACCGTGCAGTTCGGGCCCGGCATCGGCGGCCAGGGCCTCGGTGTCGCGGTTGCACTGCCGTCGGCCGGCGCGGGCGAAGCGACGCCGGCAGGCTCACCCGACGACCGATCGCCGCGTGAGATGCCGCATGCTTAACGTTTCGTTAAGCATGCGGTCGTAGAATCCCTCCGTCCGATACTGTCCCCGCCGTACGCAGGAGTCTCCATGTCCACACCCGCCCGATATGACACCGTTGCGCGTTTTCTTCACTGGCTGATCGTCGCGCTGATCGTCGCGCAATATGCGATCGGCTGGACGATGCCCGACGTGCATCGCGATACGCAGCCCGTCGGCCTGATCGCCGCGCACCTGATCGTGGGCACCGCACTGCTCGCCGCAATGGCCTGCCGCGTGCTGTGGCGCGTGACGCATCGCCCGCCGGCGAACGACCTGTCTCCTGCAATGCGTGCGCTGTCGGGCGTCACGCATTTCGCGCTCTACGCGCTGTTGATCGCCGTGCCGCTGCTCGGCTGGATCAACGCATCGTCGCGCGCGTGGGGCGTGACGCTGCTCGGGATCGTGCCGCTGCCCGCGCTGTCGGCGGCCGGTTCCGGATTCGGCCACGCGATGGGCGACGTGCACGGCATCCTCGCGTGGGTGCTGTTCGCCGGCATTTGCCTGCACGTGGCAGCGGCGCTGGCGCACCGCTTCGTGCTGCGCGACCAGGTCCTGCAGCGCATGATGCCCTGGTGATCGCGCGATCGGCAGCGCGGCATGGCAGGGCGCGCATGAACCGGCCTGCTGCAAGGGCCGCACGCGTCGTCGCCCCGGCTCATCGCACGACCGGCCGGCCTGACCATCGCGCGCCGCCGGCCAGATGATCGCGGCGCCGAGCGAAGCGGCGCGCGATCACGGGCACGGCGGCCGGCGCCCTTCCACCGCGTCGGGCGGCACGAACGGCTGCCGGACGGCCGTGCCGCGAACACGACGGCCTGAAGTCGCACAAGACCATATCGGCACCTAGTTGCTGTTCTGCGCCGGCATACCGGCCGCCGGTGCATGCGCGGCGGCAGCCGCCATCCGGGCCCGGTCCTGTTCGGCAAGCCTCGCTTGCGCCGCCTGGATGTCCGCCGGATACTCGCCGTCGTCCCCTTTCGCCGGGTCGTACCCGGCTGCTTCCAGGCGCATCAATTCGTCGCGAACCTGCGCGCGCGTCAGCGGCGCGGCCGATTGCGCGAAGGCCGACTGACCGACGATCGCCGCGATCATCATCAGTACTGCGATATATGCTTTCATCATGAACTCCTTCCATGTTCCGTATCGATCAACCTGGGTGAATGCCTGCCCTGCGAACGCAGGCGGCTGCGTCAGCTGCCGAAATAGATCGTGCAGAAACTCGCCGGGCCGACGCATGCGACGGAATGCTGGCGTGGCGCCATCGTCACCGGCTTGCCGGCTTCGGATGAAACGGCCGGATCGCTGCCGACCGCCGTGCTCGCCTGGCGCTGCGGCATCTGTTCGGCCTGTTGCCGGAACAGCGGGCTCACGTCCGGATACGACGTATCGGTCACGAAACGCAGCCCCTGGTTCTCGGCGTCGATCAGTTGCTGCCTGACCTGCGCGCGCGTCAGTGCCTGCGCCGATGCGGGCGCCGCGACACCCGCGAAAGAAATCGCCGCCACGGCGGCGGCCACCAGCCAATGCTTGTTCATGTTCCACTCCTTAAGAAGTCAACGAGACGACGTGCTACACCCGTATGACGACGGAGCGTGTGCATTTATTCCCGCATGTCGTGGCCCGGATCACGCGGCTTCCGCGGCTCCGGGGGTGCGTGGAACGAACCTTCATGAATCTGTCATTCTTTCGTCAGCCGGCGTAACCTGACGTAACGCAGCGCCCGCCCCGCTTCGGGCAGACTGACGTCACCCTTTTCGGATCGCGCCTCGATCGACCATGTCTGTCGCTTACGACTATGCAGCCGGCCTGCTGCGCACGCTGTACGACCGCCATATTGACGGCGGTGCAGTGCTCGATACGGCCGCGTTTCCCGATGCCGGGCGTTTCGTCCGTGCGTGGCCCGCCATCCAGGCGGAGGCATTCGCCGTGGCGCGCGACATGGCGCGCATCCCGCGCTTCCACGAGATCATGCGCGAGCAGTACGACATCTCGGCCAACGATGCACGCGACTGGCGGATGTTCATCATGCAGGCGTACGGCCAGCCGTTCCCGCGCAACCTGTCGCGCTGCCCGACCGTCGCGTCGATCGTCGCGACGTCGCCGGACGTGCTGTCCGCATCGCTGTCGTTCCTCGCGCCCGGCAAGCACATTCCACCGCATCGCGGGCCGTTTCGAGGCATCCTGCGCGGCTATCTCGTGCTGTCGATGCCGAAGCACGCGGACGGCACGCCGGCCGCCGTGCTGAAGGTGGACGGCCATGAATACCGGCTCGACGAAGGCCGTTTCCTGCTGTGGGACGATACGTTCATGCACGAGGTGTGGAACGACAGCGACGCCGTGCGGATCGTGCTGCTGCTCGATATCCGCCGACGCGGGATGCCGCGCCTGCTCACGTGGCTGTCGAATGCGGTGATCGGCATCGTGCGGATCGGGATCAGGATCCGCGGGCGATCGATTCCGGTTTAGCGCGGGCGGCGGGCACTCTCCGGGCGTCCCTTCGTTTCGACTACCCTCTCTGGTGTCGAAAGGGCGTCCGGCCCGCCCCGGATGCAGGTGAAATCATCAGGACACCTTTCCGAAATCATCCGGCAACGCATAGATGCCGCGCTTCGCGACGCACGGAACAGGCGGCGCGATCTGCCGAACGTTCACCAGTTCCCAGCACACGTATCCGGCACACCATTGCTTGCCTTGCGAGCGGGCTTCATCGGGCGTCCAGTCGTGCACCCCCATGACATCAACCATCGCGAGCGCGATACCGTCGGGATCCTCCTGCCCGTCCTGTCGCAGGAAGATCGTGTTCTGCACCAGCACGAGATCGCGCAACGGCATGGCCGGCGGCGCCCACGAGCGGATCTCCACGCGCTTGCGGCCCGCGACGATATCGTCGACGGCGGGTTTGACGATCGACAGCGCGGATCGCGGCATGGCGGGAATGTCCTTCATCGGCAAGTGGAGAGCGTGCGACCGTCGAGCGGCATGGCGGCCGAATCCGGCATGCGATGGCGACCCGGGCGGGATTGTTGCCGATCCGCGTGATCGTGTCGACCGCGACGGATCGACACGCCGGCGCACGGCGACTACGAGACGCCGTCTTTGCGCCCCCGACGGATCGCCTAAACTAAAGACCGTCCCCTCCGCGCGGCTCCTGCCGGCTCCCGCCATGGCGCACCTCTTCTTCGCCGCCTCGATCCAGCGGCACATCGAAACGCCCGAGCGCGAAATCGACGCCCGCACGCTCGGCGAAGCATTCGACACCGTTTTCGGCGAGCAGCCGCGACTGCGCGGCTACATCCTCGACGACCAGGGCGCGCTGCGCAAACACCTGTCGGTATTCATCGACGGCCAGCCGATACGCGACCGTCAGCGCCTGTCCGACGTGCTCGGCGACGCGAGCCGGGTCTATGTCGTACAGGCGCTGACGGGCGGATAAAGGGACGCATGCACAAGCGCCGACCGCGTGCCGGAACGCCAGGTCGGGCCATCAGGAGACATCGCACATGAACGATCGACTGCTCGTCGCCACCCGCAAGGGCCTGTTCGTCCTGCAGCCCGACGGCAACGGCGGCTGGACGCTCGGTGAGCCGCATTTCGCCGGCGAGCCGGTCAGCATGGCGCTCGCCGACCCGCGCGACGGCACGCTGTATGCGGCGCTCAACCTGGGGCATTTCGGCGTGAAACTGCATCGCAGGCGAGCCGGTGCCACCGACTGGGAAGAATGCGCGGTGCCCGTGTATCCGCCGCAGCCAGCCGACGATCCGCCCGCCAGCGCACCGTCGGGCACGGGTGCCGCGAGCGACACGGGCGACACGCCGCCCGGCCCGCCGCAGCCGCCGTGGACGCTCCAGCAGATCTGGTCGCTCGAAGCCGGCGGCACCGACGAGCCGGGCGTGCTGTGGGCGGGCACGATCCCCGGCGGGCTGTTCCGCTCCGACGACGGCGGCGGTTCCTGGGTGCTCAACCGGGCATTGTGGGATCGCCCGGAGCGCGCCGAATGGGGCGGCGGCGGATACGATGCGCCGGGCATCCATTCGGTGATGGTCGATCCGCGCGACAGCCGGCACGTGACGATCGGCATCTCGTGCGGCGGCGTCTGGCAGACCGCCGACGGCGGCGCGACGTGGCGTGTGACGGCCGACGGCATGGAAGCCGACTACATGCCGCCCGAGCGACGCGGCGAACCCAACGCGCAGGACCCGCACCGCGTCGTGCAGTGCGCGGCCGATCCGGACGTGCTGTGGACGCAGCATCACTGCGCGATCTTCCGCTCGACCGACGGCGCCGAACACTGGCGGAGGATCGAGGCACAGCCGTCGAGCTTCGGTTTCGCGGTGGCCGTGCATCCGCACGAACCGGACACCGCGTGGTTCGTTCCGGCCGTGAAGGACGCGTGCCGGATTCCGGTGGACGGCCGGTTCGTCGTCACGCGCACGCGCGACGGCGGGCGCAGTTTCGAGCCATTCACGAACGGGCTGCCGCCCGCACCGGCGTACGACCTCGTGTATCGGCACGGGCTCGCGGTGGACGATTCGGGCACGCGCCTCGCGATGGCGTCGACGACCGGCGGGTTGTGGACATCCGATGACGGCGGGGAAAACTGGCAGTTGGTGTCCGCGCATCTGCCGCCGGTTTATTGCGTCAGGTTCGGGTGACGGTGTGCGGGCGCACCGTTCGCACACGGCCCGCGCCGCCCCGCTTTAGCGC
>NZ_QMFZ01000068.1:0-26049 GCF_003294055.1 Burkholderia reimsis | reverse complement strand
CTGACGCTCGTGTTCCGGGCCTTCTCGATCATGATCACCGCGCGCTCTTCGGCGCTCAGATGCTTGTATTTCGTCATCGCAACACCCTATCTCATCAAAGGTGTTGCACTTGAAGCTAGAGTCTAAGCTACCCTATGCGGCGCGTCAAGCCGCAGCCGCCCCATCCAACGCCGGATAATCCACATACCCGCGCGCATCGCCGCCGAAGAACGTGTCGCGCTGCGCGTCGTTCATCGGCGCGCCCGTCTTCAGCCGCGTGATGAAATCCGGATTCGCGAGCACCATCTGGCCGTACGCTTCGAGATCGGCAAGACCCGTCGCGACATCCGCGCCGATCGCGTCGCGCGCGCGGCCCGGCCGGTTCACGATCAGCGTGCCGCGCCAGCGCGCGCGCAGGTCCGCGAGCAGCGGCTCGTTGCCCTGGTGCATCACGTGCAGGTACGCGAGGCCGAGCCGGTCGAGCTGCGTCGCCAGGTAGCGATACAGGTCAGGCCCTTCCGCGCCTTCGTCGATGCCCCACAACGTGGTGCCCGGCGACAGGCGAATCGCGGTGCGGTCCGCGCCGATCTCGTCGGCGATCGCCTCGGCCACCTCGATCGCGAAGCGCGCACGATTTTCGATCGAACCGCCGTACGCGTCGCTGCGCGTGTTCGCGTTCGACGCGAAGAACTGCTGGACCAGATACCCGTTCGCGCCGTGGATCTCGACGCCGTCGGCGCCGGCCTCGATCGCGCGGCGCGCGGCGAAGCGGAAGTCGTTCACGGTGCCGCGCACTTCGTCGGTCGTCAGCGCGCGCGGCGCGGGAATCTCCTGCATCCCTTTCATCGTGAACATCGGCACGCCCGGCGCGATCGCGGAGGGCGCGACGCCCTGGCGATGATGCGGCGTATTGTCGGGATGCGACATGCGCCCCACGTGCATCAGCTGGATGAACAGGCGGGCGCCGCGCGCGTGCACGCGCTCGCTGACCGCCCTCCAGCCGGCGACGTGCGCATCGGTGTAGATGCCGGGCGTCGTCAGGTAACCCTGGCCGTCGTCCGACGGTTGCGTGCCTTCGCTGACGATCAGGCCGAGATCCGCGCGCTGCGCGTAGTACTCGGCGGCCAGTGCGCCGGGCGTGCCGTCGAACGCGGCGCGGCTGCGCGTCATCGGTGCCATGACCAGGCGGTTCTGCAGCGTGTAGCGGCCGACACGGGCCGGGGTGAACAATGCGTCCATGATGCGTGCTCCTCGAGAGTCGGGTAACGGCACCGGGGCGGTGCCGTCTCGGGCGCGGGCCGCGCACCGTGTGCGCGCCTCGTCGCCATGGACACATCATCCATTGCTTCTTTTTCGAGATAAATATGGTAGTTTGGATAACATTGATCCATTGATGGAGCAGTGGGCGTGGAACTGCTGAACGACATGGCGCTGTTCGTGGAGGTCGTGAAGGCGAAGGGTTTTCGCAGCGCGGCCGACGCGCTGGGGATGCCGAATTCGACGCTGTCGCGGCGCATCGGCGCGCTGGAAAAGGCGATCGGCTTGCGGCTGCTGCATCGCACGACGCGCCGGATCGAGCTGACGGAAGCCGGGCAGCTGTATTTCGAGCGCTGCAAACGTATCGTCGACGAAGCGCGGCTCGCGCACGAGCAGCTCGGCGAGTTGCTGGCCGAACCGGCAGGCGTGCTGCGCGCATCGTTTCCGGTCGATTTCGCGGTGGTCTACCTGGCGCCGCTGATCGTCGAATTCGCGAACCGCTACCCGAAGCTCACGTTCGATTTCGAACTGACGTCGCGGCGTGTCGACCTGGTGAGCGAACCGTTCGACGTCGCGATCCGCATCGGCGAATCGGCCGATTCGCAACTCGTCGCGCGGCGGCTCGCGACGTTCCGCAATCACCTGTATGCGTCGCCGCGCTATCTCGAGCGCGCGGGCGAGCCGCGCGAACCGGACGACCTGCGGCGGCATCAGTGCCTGAGCGTGCAGCGCGTCGATGCGTGGACGCTGCACGACGCCGCGCGGGAGATCGAGGTGCCGGTGGGCGGGCGTTTCATCGTGAACAGTGTCGGCATGGTCCGGCAACTCGCCGTGCACGAGGCGGGCATCATCCAGATGGCGGCGGAAGTCGTGGCCGACGACGTGGCCGCGGGCCGGTTGCGTCGCGTGCTGCCCGACTGGGAGGGTGCGCCCGTTCCGGTCTACGCGATGACGGAAACGCGCTTGCTGCCGGCGAAGACGCAGGTCTTCATCGAGTATCTGCGCGCGCATTTCGCGCAGGCGTGACGGGCGGCTGCGCGGACGATCGTCCGCCGTTCACTGCTGCGCCGGCTGCGGCGCGTTGCCCTGCGCTTCCCATTTCTTCAGGATGCGCACGCGCGCCTGGCTGAAGTCGACCCAGCAGTTCAGCCACGCGTCGTCCGGAAACATCTGCTGCGGATTGGCGGCTCTGACGTAGTCGCAGGTGTCGCTCGCGAAGCCGTGCCAGCTTGCCTGCGACTTCGCGAGCTGTTTCGCCGCATCGGGGTTGCGTTGCCGGGTCTTGCGTTCGAGCGACCGGTACGCGCGTTCCACTTCCTGGTTGTTGTTGTCGACGATGCATCGGCGTACCGCATCCATCGTCGGCCCCTGCTGTTCGCAATCGACCGCGGCGAACGCGGACGCTGTGCCGCTCGCGAGCGCGGCGACGGCGAGAAGGCGGGTGGCGTACCGGATCGTGTCGCGCATGCGCGGAGAGGGAGTCATGGGGCGGGACGTGTGCGACGTACCTGCTTATTGCGCGTTGCGCGCCGACGTCGATGTCGACGTCGATTCGCTCACCGGCACCATCCGCGCCTTCGTTTCGTTCGCGGCTTTCGCGTCGTCGTCGGGTTCGAGCACGAACCGGAACGAATCGACCCGCTGCATGACCTTCGCCGCATACGCGCTGGATCCGCCGCTGTAGCTCTTCAGCCCGGCCTGCACGTTGCCGCCGGCCGCTTTCACGTAGCTGGAGAGAATCCGGGAGCCGGCCTCGACGTTCGCATTCGGTTCGGTCAGGTCCTTCACGTTACGCAGCATGCCGCGGTGTGCGGACGGCACGACCTGCATCAGTCCGGTCGCGCCGTGCTGGCCGCGCGCCTTTTCCTGGAAGCGCGATTCGATCGAGATGATGGCGTAAACGAGTGCGGGAGGCAGCGAATATTTCGTCGCAGTGACGCTCACGATATCGGCGAGCTTGGCGGCCCGTTCCTTCGCGACACCGAATTTCTTCGTCAGGTAGGACGTGATGCGGCGGTTTGCTTCGTTCGGCTGATCGTCGGCGTTCGCGAGCGGCGCGGAGGCGACAGCCGGCGCCGACGCCAGCACGTCGGGCGCAGAGGCAGGCGCTGCGGGCGTTTGCTGAGCCGATACCTGTTGCGCAATGCCGAGCGAGAGCACGATCAGCCAGAAAAAGCGTCGTCGCATGGTCGAGTGCGGGGAAATGGGAGGCGCATAGTATATCGGCCAATCGGGCAAGACGGTCGAGCGCCGGCTCGAATGAAAGCGATGTGTAGGCTTGTGACGTTCGCAACGATCGACGCGGCGATCGTTGCGGCGATCGTTGCGTGGACACGCATCGGAGTCCGGATGACCGCTAGTTGATGATCTCGCCGATGCCGGTTTCGATGCGGATTCTCAGTTGCTGAATGAACGCCGGATCGTACGGTTCCCAGTGATCGAGTTCGCCAACGATCTTCAAAGGCGATGTGCTTCGATACGAGCGCGTCGGATTGCCCGGGAATTTCTTGTCCGTGACGTTCGGGTCGTTTTCGAATGCCCCGGTGGGCTCGACGATATAGACCCGCGGCTTGCCGTCGCCTTTGGCCATTTCCGCGGCAAGGCCGGCGCCCTTGGGCAGGGCCGTGAAATAAACGTGATTCATCACGACATCATCCCGGTAATTCGATCTGAAGCCCGCCGTCAGCAAGTCGCCGATCCGCAAATCCGCTTTCGTGCCATGAAAAAACGGGCCGGTGTCCAGGACAGCCATGGCTTCTCCCTTGGAAAATGTCGCGATGACTTCTAGGCGCGCCGCGCGCTCGCCACTCGCGCGATCGCGCCGATCGCATCGCTGACGAGCACCGCGAGCAGCCCGACGATCACGCCGCCCTGCAGCACGAACGCGGTATTCGACGTCTGCAGGCCCGCGATGATCACGTCGCCGAGGCCGCGCGCGGCGACCGTCGAGCCGATCGTCGCGGTGCCGAGATTGATCACGACCGCGAGCCGGATGCCGTTGACGATCACCGGGAACGCGAGCGGCAGCTCGACCGATAGCAGTTGCTGCCAGCCGCTCATCCCCATCCCGCGCGCGGCGTCGACGACATCGCGCGGCACGTCCTCGAGCCCCGCGATCGTGCTTTCGAAAACCGGCAAGAGGCCATACAGCACGAGCGCGATCAGCACGGGTTTCAGCCCGAAGCCGACGGCCGGCACCGCGAGCGCGAGCACCGCGACCGGCGGGAAGGTCTGGCCGATGTCGACGACGCTGCGCGCGACCGGCAGGAAATCCGCGCCGGCCGGCCGCGTGACGAAGATCCCGGCCGCCACCGCGACGATCGTGCCGATCAGGCTCGACAGCGCGACCGTGCCGAGATGCGCGAGCGTCAGGTCGAGCAGGCTCGCGCGATCGTAGATGACGGGCGCGCCGTTGTCCGCGAACGGTGCGAAAAGGCCCTGCAGCCACATCGGCCGCACCAGCAGCACGAGCAGCAGCGCGAGCGCGGCGGCGCGCGCCGTGAACGCGGCAACGTGGCGGGGCAGGGGCGAACGCAAGGGCCGTGTGCGTTGCATGGTATCCGGCGTCGTCATGCGGGCTGCCTGGCGTGCGCGCGGATCGCGTCGAGGGTGATGCGGCGCGTGCCGCGCGCGTTGCGTGCATCGCCGTCGTCGACGGGCAATGCGTCGACACCGCGCCACAGCAGTTCCGACACCGCATCGCGCAGCGTGCGCGTCGCGTCGATCGGCTCGCCGTCCGCATGGCCGGGTTCGGCCACCGCGTCGATCGGCGTCAGCGCGAGCAGGCGCAGCGGCCGGTCGACGCCCGCGACGAGCTGCTCGACGACACCGGCCGCCGGCTTGCCGAGAATCTCGGCCGGCGGCGCGACCTGCAGCAGCCGGCCGCCGTCCATCACCGCGATCGTGTCGCCGAGCTTCAGCGCTTCCTCGATATCGTGCGTGACGATCACGACCGTGATGCCGAGTCGGCGCTGCAACGCGAACAGGTCGTCCTGCGCCTTGCCGCGGATGATCGGGTCGAGCGCGCCGAACGGCTCGTCCATCAGCAGCATCGCGGGCTCGGCCGCGAGCGCGCGCGCGACGCCGACACGCTGCTGCTGGCCGCCCGACAGTTCGTGCGGCAGCTTGTTCGCGAACTCGGCCGGCGCGAGATGGAACAGCTCGAGCAGTTCGTTTACGCGCGCGTCGATGCGCGCGGCCGGCCAGCCGAGCAGGCGCGGCACGGTCGCGATGTTGCGCGCGACGCTCCAGTGCGGAAACAGCCCGTGCCCCTGGATCGCGTAGCCGATGCCGCGCCGAAGCTGTTCGGGCGCGACGGTCGCCGTATCGACGCCGTCGATGCGGATCGTGCCGCTGGTGGGGGCGATCAGCCGGTTGATCATGCGCAGCAGCGTCGACTTGCCGCTGCCCGACGCACCGACGAGCGCGGTGATCGTGCCGCGCTGCATCGTCAGCGAGACGTCGTCGACGGCGACGACATCGCCGAAGCGTTTGCCTGCATGTTCGATCTCGATCATCCTGTACGCCCCTTCGCGAGCGTGGTCGCGGCTTCGAATATGACGGCGGCCACCAGCGCGAGCGCGATCGTCGGGATCGCGCCGAGCAGCACGAGATCGGCGGCCGATTGCCCGATCCCCTGGAAGATGAAGGTGCCGAACCCGCCGCCGCCGATCAGCGCGGCGACCGCGGTCAGCCCGATGTTCTGCACGAGCACGATGCGCACGCCGCTCAGGATCACCGGCAGCGCGAGCACGAGGTCGACATGCAGCAGCCGCTGCGCGCGCGTCATGCCCATCGCGCGCGCGGCTTCGGTCACGTGCGGCGGCACCTGTCCGAGCCCGACCACGACACTCGACGCGATCGGCAGCAGCGAATACAGGAACAGCGCGAGCACGGCCGGCGCGACGCCGATGCCGCGGATGCCGAGCGCGGCCGCGAGCGGCACGTGTGCGGCCAGCAGCCCGAGCGGGGCCATCATCAGCCCGTACATCGCGATGCTGGGGATCGTCTGCACGACATTGAGCACGGGCATCGCGACGGTCCGCACCGCCGCGATGCGCGCGCAGGCGATGCCGAGCGGCACGCCCGCGACGAGCGCGGCGGCCACCGAGCCGCCCGCGAGCGACACGTGACGGATCGCTTCGCGCCAGAAATCGTCGCTGCGCACCGCATATTCGCGCATCACGGAGAGGCCGTCCCACCAGCCGCTCGCGAGCGGCACCGAGATCGCCGCGATCGCGACGACGAGCGCGGCGAGGCGCCGCCACGGGCCGAAGGCGAGCCGTGCGAGCGCGTCCGCGACGAGCACGGCCCACGCGAACAGCAGCAACCAGACGCCCGCGTCGGGCGACACGCGCGCGAGCATGTCGTCGGCGGCGACGACGTGCGTTGCCGCCGCGCCGAGCGCGTATGCGAGCGTCGCGAGCCATGCGCAGCCGGCCGCGAGCCGCCACGCGGGGCGGCTCGCCTTCATCGCCCACAGCGCGCCGACGATCCACAGCGCGGCCAGCGCCGCGCCCTGCATCGCCGGCAGCGCGGCGAACACCGACAGCCCCGTGCCGGCCGCGATCCGGTTCGGCCGCAGCACGACGAACGGCAGGGCGAGCACCGCGACGATCGTGAGGATTCCGATCAGGATGCCGACCTTGTCGGGGATCACGCGCCGCGCGGACGCCGCCGCGCGTTCGGTCATTTCACGAAGCCCTTCGCTTTCAGGTAGCTTTTCGCGACGCCGGCCGCCGGCTCGCCGTTGATCTGGATGCGCGCGTTCAGCGACTGCAGCGTCTTCAGGTCGAGGCTCGCGAACACCGGTTTCAGGTAATCGGCGATCTGCGGGTGCGCTTTCAGCACGGCTTCGCGGATCACGGGCGCCGGCGCGTAGACGGGCTGCACGTGCTTGTCGTCGTCGAGCACCGCGAGGCCGCTCGACGCGATGCCGCCGTCGGTGCCGTACACCATCGCCGCGTTCACGCCGTCGGTCTGGTTCGCGGCGGCCTTGATCGTCGCGGCCGTGTCGCCGCCCGACAGCACGACGAGCTGCTCGGGCTTCAGCTTGAAGCCGTACGCTTTCTCGAACGACGGCAGCGCCGATGCGCTGTTCACGAATTCGGCGGACGCGGCGAGCTTCACCTTGCCGCCGCCCGCGACCCACTTGCCGAAATCGGAGAAGGTCTTCAGGTGCTGCGACTGCGCGACGGGGGCGAGCAACGCGACTCCCCACGTGTTGTTCGCGGGCGCCGGGGCGAGCCACACGAGATGGTTCGCCGCGTAGTCGAGCTTCTTCGCGGCGTCGTAACCCTGGCTCGCGTTCTTCCACAGAGGATCGTCGGCCTTGTTGAAGAAGAAGGCGGCGTTGCCCGTGTATTCGGGGTAGATGTCGATCTCGCCGCTCGTGAGCGCCTTGCGAACGATCGGCGTGGTGCCGAGCGCGATCTTTTCGGTGACGGGGATGCCGTGCGCCTTCAGCACTTGCGAAATCAGGTTGCCGAGCAGGTTGCCTTCGGTGTCGATCTTCGACGACACCACGACGGGTGCGTCGGCATGCGCGCCGGGTGCGACGAGGGCAGCGGCGAACGCGAGGCCCAGAATCCGGGCGGGCAGGGCGAGCTTCATGAGCCAATCTCCAGGACGGGGGCGTAGGCCGCACGTTACTTGACTGGGCGGGCTTTGGCAAACCGCGTGCGGCGGCGTGTCCACAGCCCGCGTGGGGGTAACCCGCATGAGTCACGCGGGCTTGTTACACTCGATTTCGTCTCCGCCTGCCGACAATTGCTGACATGAAACCCGAGCTGCTGGTCCTCATCGCATTGCGCGGCGACGCGCACCGCGAGATCGCCGCGTCGTTCGACGTGCGCCATGCCCCGACTGCCGAAGAACGCGAACGCGCGATCGCCGAACACGGCGGCACGATACGCGCGGTGCTGACCAACGGCAGCACGGGGCTCACCGGCGCCGAGATCGACCGGCTTCCGCTACTCACGTTCGTCAGCGCGCTCGGCGCGGGCTACGAGCACATCGACGTCGCGCATGCGAAGGCGCGCGGCGTCACGGTCGTGACGGGCGCCGGCACCAACGACGATTGCGTGGCCGATCACGCGTTCGCGCTGCTGCTCGCGGCGGTGCGCAACGTGGTGCCGCTCGATGCGAAAACCCGTGCCGGCGTGTGGCGCGACGGGCTGCCGATGCCGCCGAACGTGTCGGGCAGGAAGCTCGGCATCGTCGGGCTCGGCAAGATCGGCGAGAAGTGCGCGCGTCGCGCAGCCGGCTTCGACATCGAGATCGGTTATCACAACCGGTCGGAGAAGAACGTTCCTTATCGCTACTTCGACCGCGTCGACGCGCTCGCGCAGTGGGCCGATTTCCTGATCGTCGCGACGCCGGGCGGCGCGGGCACGCGGCACCTGATCGACCGCACCGTGCTCGATGCGCTCGGGCCGGGCGGTTTTCTCGTCAACGTGTCGCGCGGCAGCGTTGTCGATACCGCTGCTTTGGCAGACGCGTTGCGCGAAGGGCGCATCGCGGGCGCGGGGCTCGACGTGTACGAAGGGGAACCGGAACCGCCGCGCGCGCTGACGGATCTCGACAGCGTCGTGCTGACGCCGCACATGGGCGGCTGGTCGCCGGAGGCGCTCGATCGCTCGGTGCAGCAGTTTCTCGACAACGCGAAGCGGCATTTCGCGGGGCAGCCGGTGTTGACGCCGGTGTGATGGCCGCAGGGCGGGCGCGAGTCAGCCCGCCTGTCTGCAGAATTCCCAATAGAAATCCGGCAGGTTCGCCGGCTTGCCGCCATCGAGGTCGATCCAGCCGAACTGGTTGTGCTCGTCGCTCAGGACGATTTCGTGCCGATCGACCCGGCACTCGAAGCACACGATGAGCACACGCTTGCCCGGCACGACCTCGCACGAGCGGCTCGCCACGTAGCGGATCGCCGAGACGACGATTCCGCATTCCTCGCGCACTTCGCGCGCGATGGTTTCCTCGAGCGATTCGCCGGCTTCGGGCCAGCCGCCCGGCAACTCCCATTCGTCGCGTGGATTGCTCAGGAACAGGACCGAGCGTCCGTCACGGACGATGGCTTTTGCGCTGAGGGGGATCATGAGGGGCACCGTTGGCGTTCGACTTTCGCAGCGTAGCGCAGGTGTGCCGTTCCTGCAGCGATCCCCCGCCTGCGCTGACGAGCGCGCAGACGGGGGAGGCGGCGCCGTTACGCCGGACGCCGGCGTGCGGTTACACGCCTGCCGACGACGAAGCCAGCGGCACCGTCACCGACGTCCCGGCCGGATCGAGCGTGAGGCCCGTGCCCGGCGTCGGCCGCAGCGTTGCCTCGTTGTCGCTGGACAGGACGACGAGCCCCAGCCGGTGGCCGGCTTCCAGCTTGTAGTCACGCGGCATGAAGGTCAGCTTCAGGTCGTACGGCAAGCCGGGCAGCACGGGGTCCGACAGCCACTCGGAGAGCCGGTTGCGCGGGTCGGTCCATGCGCGCGTGACGATCGTGGCCGTGCCGTCCGGCGCGCGATCGACCAGCAGGGCCGTCACGTTGGCCACCGCCGTGAAGGTCAGCCTGACGCGTGCGGTCGCGGCACCGGACAGGCGTGTCGCGGCCGTGAGCGGCGCGGTTTCGAAGCGGCTGCGGTTTTCACCCGTCGCTGTGTTCGCCAGCGTGAGCGCAGGGATGCGCGCATCGTCCGTGAAGCGCGCGAGCGGGCCGCCGGTCGGCTGCCGCAGCAGCGTGCCGGTGCCCGCGCCGTCGCCGCCGGCAAAGTACGTGACCGGCGTGGCGTGGCGTGCGGCCCAGTCCGCTTCCTTCAGCAGCGTGCCGTCCGCCTGCTCGATCACCGCGCGCGGATCGCGTTCGACGCCGTTGTCGTAACCGATCAGGTAACGCGTAAACCAGCGGTTCACCTCCGCGGTCCACGCATCGGCCATCGCCGGCACGCGGGTCGGGTCGGTGTGCTTCAGGCGGTGCAGCCACAGCTGCGTCGGCACGCCCTGGCGCCGCATCGCGAGATACCACGACGTCGACTGGTCGACGCGCACGTTGTCGTCGGTCAACCCTTGCGCAACGAGCGCCGGCGCGACCGCGAAGCCGGTCGGGATGTCGCGCGCGGCCCAGAACGGCGAATAGTCGCCGGTCTTGCGGTCTTCCTGCTGCAACGCTTCGTCGATCAGGTGCGTGCAACGCTCCGGATGCGCGTTCGTCAGCAGCGCCTTGATGTACACGTCGACGTCTTCGCCCTGATAGCCTTCCGGCGCACGCACGAGCCCGCCCGAGCGGTAGTAGCCGTACATGTTCGTCAACCCGGCGACCGGCACGATCGCATCGAGCCCGCGCGTGCGCAGGCTCGCGACCATCTTCGGCAGCGTGCCGTCGTACGACACGCCGTACATGCCGACGTGGCCCGTCGACCAGTTCGCGACGACCGTCTTGCCGTTCGCGTCCTTCGCGGTCGCGTCGCGGCCGAGCCAGCGGATCACCGATGCCATCGCGACCGATTCGTCGCGCGTGAGGATCGTCGGGCAACCGTCCGAGCCGGCGGTGCCGAGCGAATCCGCGTAGACGATCGTGAAGCCGCGCGGAATGAAGTAGCCCTCGATCCACGAGCGCCCGGCGGCGGCGGCTTCCACCTGCTGCAGCATCCGCACCTGCGGCGCGGCGGCCATGATGCGCGCGGAGGTCGACGCGGCCGCGGCCGCCGACGCATTGGCGGCGGGGTGCGGCGTGCCGTCGAGTTCGACGTCGACGTTGTGGTCGGGGCTGTCGGCGAGGCCCGCGTAGTACGGGCTCGCGAGCACGATGACGGGCGTGCGTGCGCCGTTCGCGGTTTCGGTCGGGCGCACGATGCGCACGTGGATGCGGTCGCGCGTGCCGTCGCCGTCGGAATCGACCGACGTGTCGACCCACGCGTTCTCCTCGATCGTGCCGCCCGACAGCGACGGCTGCACCTGGCCGTTCGCGATCACGGGGCGGTAGCGGCCGCCGCTGGCCGGATTGGCGTACGGGACGCCGGACGGCGAGAAGCGTGATGCGAGCGACTGCTTGTCGGCCGCCGATGCGGCGGCCCCCTCCTGTTGGCCCTGCGCGAGCGCCGAGACGCCCGCCACGCTGCCGCCGTCGTCGCCGCCGCACGCGGCGAGCGTCGTGGCCGCCACGAGCGCGGGAAGCCACGCGCGACGCAATCCGGTTCGATGAATGTCCATTGTCGACCTCTTGTTGTGATTGTCCGGAACCGGCCGGCCCGCGATATGCCCCCCGCGGCCCGGCCGGGTGCTGCATCGGATGAAGCGGAACTGCACCTTCGAAAGCGCCGGGCGCGATGCCCGGGTGTCACGGCCGGCGTCGACGCGCGTCACGCGTCGCGCAACCCGGCGGGTGTCGGGGCGACTGCATTGCCCCGACCGGAAAGCGTCAGCACGGCGGCCGGTTCATGACGCACGGTCGGCCCGGGGCCGGCGGCGCGAAATGAATGGAGGAGTGCGAATCAAATGCGGGCATGCCCGATCTTCCTTCAGGTTTCAGATGAAACGGAACGGCACGATGCGATGAGGCGGGGATGGTGCGAACGGCGGTGCTGCAACGGCAGGAAAGCGCGACGCGAGTCGGCGAGGCGAGCCGGATTGCTTTCCGGAAGCTTGCGCAAACTTATCTCAGTGAAATCTCGGTGTCAAACTTTTTTAGCTCAAGTCAAACAAAGTATTGGCACGTGCTTCGCGATCGATGTGCGATCGGTCTAAATTTCCTCGAAATTTGTCCGTAAACGGTAAAAAACGGATTGAAAGGAGAGAGAGGGCATGACGATTTCAGTTACGGCAGCGAGCGGCCTGACGCTCGCGCAGATGGTGCAGGAAGCCGCGCTCGACGGGCGTCGACAGGCGGACACGTCGGCCGGTAAACCGCAGGACACGCCGCTTGAGATCCGGGCGCTGGACCCGGTCGCGATGCAGGCGGCGCGCACGAAGCAGATGACGATCCTGGGCGACCTGTCGACGAAGCTGCGCGACGTCACCAGCCAGCTCGCGACGAGCCTGCAGGAGATCATCGCGAAGCGCCCGGACCTGGCCGACGCGAAGTTCGACTTCATGACCGACAACGGCCGGATCAAGGTCGTGTCGAAGACGATGACGGAGAGCGATCGCGCGTGGGTGGAGTCGACGCTGAACGCGAACGCGGGCCTCGTGCTCGCGACGCGCGAGTTTCACCAGCAGGCCGTCGACTTCGCCGAGCAGGGCGCCGCCGCGGTGGGCGACACGTTCTCCGACGACGATCGCAAGGTGGCCAGCCAGCGCGCCGACGCGGACTTCCTCTTCATGAAGGAGATGAATGCGTCCGTCGCGCGCAACCGGAAATTCGAAGAGGTCGGCGGGCATTTCACCACGCAGGACGGCACGCGGCTGAACTTCGACGAGTCGGCCGGCAGCGCGCGCGGCACGCTCGCGCTGCTGGATACCGATCGTCAGTTGTCGTCGGGCGCGGCGATCTTCGTCAGCGACGTGTCGGGGCAGAAGACGTACGGCAGGCGTGCGGGCCTGATCGACGTCGGCTTCGGGAACGCGTTCGAGGACATCCTGAACGGCACCCATAGCCTCGGTTTTCACGAGACGGCATGACGGCGCGCCGTGCCGAAGCGCCGCGCGCCTATTCGTCGCGCAGCGCTTCGGCCGGCCGTACCCGCGCGGCGCGCCAGCTGGGGTAGAGCGTCGCGACGCACGACATCAGGAACGCGGCCGCGGCGATCTCGATCACGTCGGCCACCGCGAGCTTCGACGGCAGCGAACTGAGGAAGTACACGGACGGCGTCAGGAAGTGGATGCCGAGCAACCGCTCGACCGCCGGCAGCACCCACGGGATGCTCACCGCGATCGCGCAGCCGAGCGCGACGCCCGCCAGTGTGCCGGTGAGGCCGATCGTCATCCCCTGGATCGCGAAGATCTTCATGATCGACCCGGGCGGCGCGCCGAGCGTGCGCAGGATCGCGATGTCGCCCTGCTTCTGCGTGACGGTCATCACGAGCGACGACACGAGGTTGAACGCGGCGACCGCGACGATCAGCATCAGGATCAGCGACAGCATGCGCTTTTGCAGCCGCTCGGCCTCGAACCACGTGCGGTTCTGCCGCGTCCAGTCGCGGATGTAGAGATCGCCCGACAGCGAGCGCGACAGTTCCAGCGCGACGTCCGGCGCGCGCTGCAGATCGTCGAGGCGCAGCCGGATGCCGGTCGGCGCGCGCACGTTGAACAGCGTCTGCGCGTCGCGGATATGGATGTATGCGAGCGCGCTGTCGTACTGGTAGTGGCCCGACTCGAACGTGCCGACCACGTTGAACTGCCGGAACTGCGGCAGCGCGTCGCCGATGCGCGCGGTGTTGCCGGGCGCGAAGAACGTGATGCGGTCGCCGATCTTCACGTGCAGCGCGTCGGCCAGCGCCGAACCGAGCACGATGCCCATCCCGCCCGGCACGAGCGCGTCGAGCCGCCCCGTCTTCGGCTTGCGCGCGATCTCGGACACGCGCGGCTCGAGCACGGGGTCGATGCCGCGCAGCGCGACGCCCGTCACGCTGCCCGCGTTCGTCAGCAGCGCCTGCGCGTCGACGTAGGGCGCGACGGCGCGCACCGCCGGGTTCCGCAGCGATTCGTGCGCGGTGAGCCGCCAGTCGGGCATCGCGCCGGTGGGCGAGAAGATCTCCACGTGCGCGAGCACCGACAGCATCCGGTCGCGCACTTCGGTCCGGAAACCGTTCATCACCGACAGCACGACGATCAGGGCGGCGACGCCGAGCGCGATGCCGGCCATCGCCGCGCCGGCAATGAACGACACGAAGCCGTCGCCGGCCGAGCGCCGGCCGCCGCGCGCGTAGCGCAGCCCGATCTGCCATTCGAACGGGAATTTCAAGCGGGTTCCTTTCATTTCGATTCGATTCGTGCCGAGCCGCGCATTCTAGCGAACGCGGCGCGGGTGCGCGCAGCGGTTGGGGCGGCGCGCCGAAATCCCGCCCGACCGGCCGGTCGACGGCCGGCGTTGCGCGCCGGCACACCGATATTTCCATCGTTTCGGGTCTGATCGATAATGGCGGCCAGCATCCGGTCGAACACCACATTCCAAGCATTCCGGCGCAACCAGGGCCGCGCCGTCACAGACCAATAAATCTCGGGGAACGCCGCCGAAGCCGGCCGCACGTCCTTGAACAAGGAAATAACAACATGGATTTGCTGCGCTTCCTGCTGCTCCTGCCGATTCGCGCGGCGGGCTTCGTCTGGTGGCTGCTCGGCTGCGCGCTGCGGCCGCTGGTCGGCGACGTGTCGTGGACGGCGCCCGCGTGGATGGGCATCACCGCCGCGGCCGTGCGCCGCCGCCCGTGGCACGCCGGCGGCCTCGTGCTGCTCGCGGCCGCGCTCGGCTACGGCGGTTACTGGTTCAAGCATCGGCCGAAGCCGCCGGAGCCCGAGACCGTCACTTTCACCGTGAAGGCGCCGCCGATCACCACCTATGAGGTGGACGACAGCGACAAGCCGAAGATCACCGTGCATCCGCTCGACGTCGTGTTCGCGCAATCGGCCGCGCCGATCGAGCAGGTCGGCAAGCCGGCCGGAGACGGCATCGAGATGACGCCCGCGCTCAAGGGCGCGTGGGCGTGGGTCGACGACAAGACGTTGCGCTTCACGCCGGCGGCCGACTGGCCGGTCGGCGCGCACGTCGAGGTGCGTTTCGCGGTGCACCGGGTGTTCGCACCGCAGGTGACGATGCACGACGACCGCTTCGCGTTCGATGTGCCCGCGTTTGCCGCCACGTTCGGCAACAACGAGTTCTACCGGAATCCCGACAATCCCGCGGAGAAACAGGCGCTGCTGCAGCTGCACTTCAACTATCCGGTCGATCCGGCCGAATTCGAGAAGCGCATCGGCCTCGTGCTGGTCGGCCGCGACGGCAAGAATGCGACGCCGCTGCGCTACACGGTCAACTACGACAAGATGAAGACGAGCGCGTGGGTGTATTCGCAGCCGCTCGAGATTCCGCGCGATCCGCTGGTCGCACGGCTCGACGTCGACAAGGGCGTGAAGAGCGCGCGCGGCGGCAACGGCACGCCCGACGTGCTGCATGCGTCGGTCGACGTGCCGGGGCTGTACAGCCTGTCGATCGACAACATCGCGCCGACGCTCGTCGACAACGAGCGCTACGAGCCCGAGCAGGTGCTCGTCGCGGAAGCGTCCGACGGCGTGCGCAGCGCCGATCTCGCCGCGCGCGCGAAGGCGTGGGTGCTGCCGAAGCGCAAGCCGGGCGTCGATCAGTCGGACGACGATCCGCCGTACGAATGGAACGTGGCCGACATCAGCGAGGCGGTGCTGAAGCAGTCGAAGCCGCTGCCGCTCGAGGCGGTGCCCACCGAGAACGATTTCGCGACGCTGCAGAGCTTCAAGTACCACGCGACGCCGGGCGAGCGCGTCGTCGTGCGGTTCGAGGGCGACTTGAAGTCGGCCGGCGGCTACCTGCTCGGCAAGCCCGTGACGACCGCG
Source organism: Burkholderia reimsis (assembly GCF_003294055.1). Taxonomy (NCBI): domain Bacteria; kingdom Pseudomonadati; phylum Pseudomonadota; class Betaproteobacteria; order Burkholderiales; family Burkholderiaceae; genus Burkholderia; species Burkholderia reimsis. Next base: position 10,308 of record NZ_QMFZ01000068.1, on the reverse strand, counting down.
TTCACGGTGCCCGACTATCCGAAGCTGCTGCGCTTCATGGCCGACGGTTCGCTGCTGTCGATGAGCGGCAGCAAGCGGTTGTCGGTCGTGTCGCGCAACCTGTCGGGGATGAAGGTCGAGATCGGCCGCGTGCTGCCCGACCAGCTCCAGCATCTCGTGAGCTTCAACAACGGCACGTACGCGCGGCCCGAGCTGTCGTATTCGTTCAGCGAGGATCACATCGTCGAGCGCTTCGTGCAGACGCGCGCATTCCCGGCCGGCGACCCCGGCAAGGCGCATTACGAAGGCATCGATCTCGGCCAGTACCTGAAGGGCGGCAAGCGCGGCGTGTTCCTGCTGCACCTGACGAAGTACGATCCGGCCGCCGAGAAAAAGAAAGCCGACGATGCGAAGGATGGCGATGCATCGTCCGGCGACGGCAGCCAGGATCAGTCCGACAACGCCGATTCGGGCGACAGCAGCGGCAACGGCGACGATAGCGACAGCGCGCTCGGCGATACGCGCCTGATCGTCGTGACCGATCTCGGGATGCTGGTCAAGAAGGCGCTCGACGGCAGCCAGGACGTGTTCGTCCAGTCGATCCGCACGGGCAAGCCGGTTGCGGGCGCAACGGTATCGGTGCTCGCGGTGAACGGCCAGGCGCTGTTCACGCAGACGACCGCCGCCGACGGCATCGTGCATTTCCCGGCATTCAAGGGGCTCGACCGCGAGAAACGTCCGCAGCTGTACGTCGTGAAGAAGGACACCGACCTGTCGTTCCTGCCGGTGGCCGGACGCGATCGCCAGCTCGACTTCTCGCGTTTCGACGTCGACGGCGAGCGCAATGCGACGGGCCAGGGGCAACTGTCCGCGTACCTGTTCTCGGATCGCGGCCTGTACCGGCCCGGCGATCCGTTCCACATCGGCCTGATCGTGCGTGCCGCGAGCTGGGCGCGCAGCCCGGCCGGCGTGCCGCTGCAGGCGGAGATCGTCGACCCGCGCGGGATCACGGTCGAGCGCAAGCCGGTGACGGTCGATGCGTCGGGCTTCACCGAGCTCGGCTATACGACGGCCGAAACGGCGCCGACCGGCACGTGGACGGTCAACCTGTACATCGTCAAGGACGGCCAGCCCGGCGCGGAGCCGATCGGCAGCACGACGGTGCAGGTGAAGGAGTTCCTGCCGGACCGGATGAAGGTCGACGCGAAGCTGTCGCAGCAGGTCGTCGAAGGGTGGGTGAAGCCGAAGGGGCTGAAGGGCGTCGTCGACGCGCAGAACCTGTTCGGTACGCCGGCGGAGAAACGTCGCGTCGCGGCGACGCTGACGCTGCGCCCGGTGTGGCCATCGTTCCGCAGCTGGCAGGGTTATCACTTCTTCGACGCGCGCCGCGCGAAGGAGGGCTACACGACGACGCTGCAGGACGGCACGACCGACGAGCACGGCCATGCCGAATTCGACCTCGACCTCGACAAGTTCGCGGACTCGACCTACCAGCTCTACTTCCAGGCGAAGGCCTATGAAGCGGAAGGCGGGCGCAACGTCGCCGCGAACGCGCAGACGCTCGTGTCGAACAACGACTGGCTCGTCGGCTACAAGTCCGTCGACGATCTCGGCTACGTGAAGCGCGGCAGCCCGCGCACGGTGCGGCTCGTCGCGATCGATCCGAACGCGAAGGCGATCGACGTGAAGGGCCTGCGCGCGCAGCTGGTCGAGGAGCGCTACGTGTCGGTGCTGACCAAGCAGGATTCCGGCGCATACAAATACGATTCGCGGCTGAAGGAGGTGCCCGTCGACGAGAAGCCGCTGACGATTCCGGCGGCCGGGCTCGACTTCACGCTGCGCACCGACAAGCCGGGCAGCTATGCGCTCGTGATCCGCAACGCGGACGGCGCCGCGGTGAACCGGATCGAGTATTCGGTCACGGGCGACGCGAACGTCACGCGTTCGCTCGACCGCAACGCGGAGCTGCAGGTGAGCCTCGCGAAGCACGACTACAAGCCCGGCGAGCAGGTCGAGATCGCGATCCGCGCGCCTTACGCGGGCAGCGGCCTGATCACGATCGAGCGCGACAAGGTGTATGCGCACGCATGGTTCCATGCGGACACGACGAGCTCGATCCAGCACATCACGGTGCCGGCCGGTTTCGAGGGCAACGGTTACATCAACGTGCAGTACATCCGCGATCCGTCGTCCGATGAAATCTTCATGAGTCCGCTGAGCTACGGCGTCGTGCCGTTCTCGGTGAACCTCGATGCGCGCCGCAACGCGCTGTCGGTCGATGCGCCGGCGCTCGTGAAACCCGGCGACACGGTGAATTTCACCGTGAATTCGGCGAAGCCCGCGAAGGTCGTCGTGTTCGCGGTCGACGAGGGCATCCTGCAGGTCGCGCGCTACAAGCTCGGCGATCCGCTGAAGTTCTTCTTCCGCAAGCGGATGCTCGAAGTCGGCACGTCGCAGATCCTCGACCTGATCCTGCCGGACTTCGAGAAGCTGATGGCGATGGCCGCGCCGGGCGGCGACGCCGACGACGCGATCGGCCGTCAGTTGAACCCGTTCAAGCGCAAGCGCGACAAGCCGGTCGTCTACTGGTCGGGGATCGTCGACGTGAACGGCGACACGCGCCTGAGCTACACCGTGCCCGACTACTTCAACGGCAAGCTGCGCGTGATGGCCGTGTCGGTTTCGCCGGACCTGGTCGGCACGTTCGAGGGCGCGACGACGGTGCGCGGCGACTTCGTGCTGTCGCCGAACGTGCCGACGACGCTCGCGCCGGGCGACGAGGCCGACGTCAGCGTCGGTGTCGCGAACAACCTGACGGGCGCCGGCAACCAGCCGGTGCCGGTCGCGGTCACGCTGAAGACGGGGCCGCAGTTGCAGGTGATCGGGCCGGCCACGCAGAACGTCGCGCTCGCGCCGCAGCACGAGGGCGTCGCGATGTTCCGCGTGAAGGCGACCGATACGCTCGGCTCGGGCGCATTGTCGTTCGCTGCGCGCTACGGCGCGAAGGGCGCGCAGCAGCGCGTCGACGTGTCGGTGCGGCCGGCCGCCGCGTTCCGCACGCAGCTCGACATCGCGCGGCTCGACCCGGGCAAGAAGGCGAGCGTGCCGAACCTGCGGTCGATGTACGACGCGTATGCCTCGCGCGACGCGAGCATCTCGACCGCGCCGCTCGTGCTGTCCGAAGGGGTGGCGTCGTATCTCGTCAACTTCGAGCACTACTGCAGCGAACAGATGGTGAGCGCGGCCGTGCCGCGCGTGTTCGCGGCGAAGTGGCTGTCGGTGCGCGCGCTGACGAGCGCGATGCATGCGACCGACGCCGGCGCCGACACGACGAACGCGGCGGCGATCGCGCAGTTCCTCGGCGTGCTGCGCGGCCGGCAGAACGCACAGGGCGGGTTCGGCCTGTGGAGCGCGACGCCCGACGCCGATCCGTTCGTGTCCGCGTACGCGATGCACGTGTTGCTCGACGCGCGCGAGCGCGGCATCGCCGTGCCGAAGGACATGCTCGACGCGGGCAACCAGTATCTGCAGAAGCTCGCGGCGAACGATTCGCTCGGCTCGCTCGACCTGCTGCGCCAGCGCGCTTACGCGGTGTACTTGCTGACGCGCCAGGGCAACGTGACGACCAACAGCCTCGCGGCCGTGCAGAAGCGGCTGCAGGACGCGTATCCGAACGACTGGAAGAACGACCTCGCGGCCGCCTGGCTTGCCGCGTCGTACCAGCTGCTGAAGCAGGACAAGGAGGCCGCGGCGCTGATCGCGGGCCCGCAGGCGCTGCTCGAGCGCAAGCGCGCGTCCGACGGCGGTTACGCGACCGGCTACTACCTCGATCCGCTGACGCGCGACGCGAGCGTGCTGTACCTGATCGCGAAGCACTTCCCGGAGCGCGTGCGCAAGCTGTCGCCGCGCGCGATGGACAACCTCGCCGCGCCGCTCGTCGACAACCGCTACAACACGCTGTCGTCGGCGATGACGATTCTCGCGCTCGATGCGTATGCGGCGTCGAGCGCGGGGCAGCTCGACCAGCTCGCGATCGACGAGGTGCGCGCGGGCGCCGCGCCGAAGGACGTGTCGTCGATCCAGGCGAACCTCGTGCGCTCGGGTACGTGGGCGGCCGGTGCGTCGCGTGTCGACTTCGTGAACGGCAGCACGCTGCCCGCGTGGTGGATCGCGAGCCAGTCGGGCTACGACCGCGGCACGTCGACGAAGGCGATCAGGAACGGCCTGGAGATCGTGCGCGACTACACCGACACGGACGGCAAGCCGCTCGGGAAGATCACGCTCGGCCAGGAGATCGACGTGCACCTGAAGATCCGCGCGACGGGCCAGGCGAACGTCGGCAACGTCGCGATCGTCGACTTGCTGCCCGGCGGCTTCGATCCGGTGATCGCGCCGCCGCCCGTCGCCGACACGCAGGACGGCGACAGCGACAGCGGCGCGTCGGCGCCGGCGGCCGATGCGCCGTGGCGTTCGCCGATCGGCGTCAAGGGCTCCACGTGGCAGCCGCAGTTCGCGGACGTGCGCGAGGACCGCGTAGTGATCTACGGCACGGCGACGACCGACGTGCGCGAGTTCGTCTACCGGATCAAGGCGAGCAACGCGGGCCGCTTCGTCGCGCCGCCGGCTTATGGCGAGTCGATGTACGACCGCCGCGTGCAGGCACAGGCACCCGGCGGCACGGCGTTGACCGTGGAGCGCGTGCGATGACGACGCGGCTGCAACGGCCGTGCCGGGTGCGCGGAGCGCCTGCGCGTGGCTGACGCCCCGGTGTTGCGGCGCGCGCTGCGCGGCGCCGGCCGCTGGCTGCATCGCTGGCAGAACTGGATCGCCGGCGCGCTGCTCGTATTCGGTGCGCTGGCCGCGTGCCGGCTGTGGCCGCATCCGCCGCTGCGCGACTGGAAGCCGTCGTCGGTCGCGGTGGTCGATGCACAGGGCCGCTTGTTGCGGCTCACGCTCGCGAAGGACGACCGCTACCGCCTGTGGGTGCCGCTCGACCGGATGTCGCCGCAGCTCGTCGAGGCCGTGATGCTGCACGAGGACCGCTGGTTCCGCTGGCATCCCGGCTTCAACCCTTACGGCCTCGCACGCGGTGCGTGGATCACGTATGTGCGCGGCGGCAATCCGCAGGGCGGCTCGACGCTGACGATGCAGCTCGCGCGCTCGCTGTGGCGGCTGAACACGCGCACGCCGGCGGGCAAGCTCGAGCAGGTTGCGCGCGCGGTGCAGCTCGAACTCTTCTATTCGAAACGGCAGATCCTCGAAGCCTATCTGAACGATGCGCCCTACGGCCGCAACGTCGAAGGCGCGGGCACCGCGAGCGTCGTGTATTTCGACCGGATGCCCGATGCGCTGACGCTGCCCGAGGCGCTCGCGCTCGCGGTGATTCCGCAGGACCCGGCGCGGCGCGTGCGCGGCGGACAGGACGAGATCAACCGTGCGCTGGCCGCGTCGCGCAACCGGCTGTATGCGCGCTGGCTGACGAAGCATCCGCGCGATGCGTCGCTCAAGCCGCTGTTCGCGTTGCCGCTGGCGATGCGGCCCTTGTCGGCCCTGCCTTTCGATGCGCCGCACGCGGTCGGCCAGGCGCTCGCCGCACGCAGCGCGTGGCGCACGGCCTCGGGCGGTGCGCCGGACGACAGCGACGGCGGCGCGCGGCTCGTGACGACGCTCGATCTCGACCTGCAGCGCACGCTCGAACGGCAGATCGCGCGTTATGTCGCGCGCAACGACACGCGCGGCGTGCGCAATGCGGCGGCCATCCTCGTCGATACGCGCGACATGGGCGTGAAGGCGCTGGTCGGTTCCGCGAACTTCTTCGACCGCACGATCGACGGGCAGGTGAACGGCACGCTCGCGCGGCGCTCGCCGGGCTCGACGCTCAAGCCGTTCATCTATGCGCTCGGTTTCGACCAGGGCGTGCTGCACCCGCAAACGGTGCTGCGCGACGTGCCGACCGCGTTCGGCCCGTATGCGCCGGAGAATTTCGACGGGCATTTCCTCGGGCCGATCACCGCGACCGACGCGCTGAACCGCAGCCGCAACGTGCCGGCCGTGTGGGTCGCGTCGCAGCTCAAGTCTCCCGACCTGTACCGGTTTCTGCAGGAAGCCGGCGTGCGCCGGCTCGCGAGCGCGCAGCACTACGGGCTCGCGCTCGTGCTCGGCGGCGGCGAAGTGACGATGCAGGATCTCGCGGGCCTCTACGCGATGCTCGCGAATCGCGGCGAATTCCGGCCGCTGCGGCTGCGCGCGGACGAACCGGCGCTGCCCGGCCGGCGCTTGTTGAGCGCGGAGGCGAGCTACATGACGATGGACATGCTGCGCCAGCATCTGCGCCCCGACGAAACGAGCGGCGCGCAGCCGTCGAGCGTGCCCGTCTACTGGAAGACCGGCACGTCATGGTCGTTCCGCGATGCGTGGACGGCCGGCGTGTTCGGCCCGTACGTGCTGGTCGTGTGGGTCGGCAATTTCGACAACTCGACCAATACGGCGTTCGTCGGCGTCGACGCGGCCGCGCCGCTGTTCTTCCAGGTCGTCGACGCATTGAATGCCGAGCGCACGCTCGTCGAGCCGCCGCGCGCGGTGCCGCCGCGCCTGAAGCGCGTGCGGATCTGCCTCGCGAGCGGCGACCTGCCGAACGAGTGGTGCCCGCAGCAGGGCTGGACGTGGTTCATTCCGGGCACGTCGCCGATCCGCGTGAGCACCGTGCACCGGCCGGTCGTGATCGACGACGCGACGGGGAAGGCCGCGTGCCCGCCTTACGACGGCAAGCGCACGCATACGGAGATCTTCGAGTTCTGGCCGTCGGATCTGCAGCAGGTGTTCGTGCAGGCCGGCATTGCGCGCCGGCGGCCGCCGCAGAACGCGGAGTGCCGCGACGCGGGGCAGGTCGACGGCGATCCGCCGCGCATCACGTCGCCGCTGCGCGGCAGTACGTATGCGATGCGCGTGAAGAGCACGGAGGAGACGCGCATCGCGTTCAACGCGACGGCCGATGCGAGCGCGCATGCGCTGTACTGGTTCGTCAACGATGCGTTCGTCGGGCGCAGCGTGCCGGGCGATGCGCTGTTCTGGCAGCCGCGGACGGCCGGCAGCTATACGGTGCGCGTGGTCGACGATCACGGCCGCGGCGATCAGCGGCCGCTGGCGGTGGGGCTCGAACAGTAATGGACGACGGCCTGCCGGTGCAGGCCCGGACTCAGACGCTGTAGCCGATCCGCAGCACGCCCCATGGCCGTCCGCCGACGACGATGGGTGCGGAAACATCCTTCATCAGCGCGAAGTTGCCGTTGCCCATGTCGCGCCGATAGGTCTGCAGCAGGAACGGCTTGGTATGCGACACGGAGGTGCGCGCCGTGCGGTCCGTGTAGATCCGGCGATTCCGGCAGTTCGCGGCGTTCCACGCGGCGTCCGCGCGCTGGGGCAGCGAAAATTTCCGGTTGTGGGTCGGCAGGTAGCACTGCCGGTCGAAGCTCGCGCAATAGACGATGCGCGCGTCGATCCCGAGCACCGGCTCCTGGATGGCCGGCAGCACGCGATCGGTGAAGTCGGTGAAGCGCGTCATGAACTGCTGCGGATCGGTGCCGGGAATCGGCACGTAGTGCGCGTCGAAGAGCGCGTCGAGTGCGATCTCGCCGCGCCCGACCGCTTCCTCGAAGAGCTTGCTGATCGCGGCGGCCGTGTGCCGCGCGGTGTCGATCAGGCGCGTGTCGGGCGATTCGATGCCGGTCGCGGCCGTGAGTTCGATGAGCGTCTCGGAGACGGAGAGCAGGTTGCCGAGCCGGTCCTTGGCCTGCGAGAAGTTGTCGCTCGAATCCTCGACGCCGGATGCCATCTCGCCGACCTGTTCGTCGAGCCGGTGGCATTGCGTCTCGATTTCGTCCGTCAGCGACGCGATCTGCTCGGCCTCGCCGGCGAGCTCGGTGATCGCGTGCCCGGTCGCGTGCACGACCTCGCCGATCGTACGCGTGCCCTCGCGCACGCGATGCGCGCGGGCGGCGTTGTCGGTTCCTTCCGCGATCAGGTGTTCGGTCTGCTCGGCGAGGCGCGCGAGGGTCGTCTCGATCTGGGCCGTCGCCTGTCCGGTCTTCGCGGACAGGTTCTTGACCTCGGCCGCGACGACGGCGAAGCTGCGGCCCGAATCGCCGGCGCGTGCGGCCTCGATCGCGGCGTTCAGCGCGAGCAGGTGAGTCTGTCGCGCGATCACGGAGATATCCTCGGACACGGCGCGTACATGATCGAGCGCGTCGCGCAGCGCACCCATCTGGTTGCCGATCGACGTGACGCCTTCGACGAGGCCGTGGATGTCGGTGAGCGACGCCTCGATCGTCTGTTGCGACTGGCGAACCGCGTCCGACGCGTTCGCGCTCACGGCGCGCACCTGCTGCGCGGCCTCGGCAATCCGGTGGTTGCCGCGCAACGTGACGGCGGCCGACTCGCGCAGCGTGTGGCAGACCTCCGCCTGTCGGGCGACGCGGGCCGCGACTTCCTCGACGTGACCCGACACGTCGCAGATCTCGATGCCGAGCTTGCCGGCCTGCTCGGCGATGTCGCCGACGAGCGCGCGCGACGAACGGTGGCCGCGGCCGATTCCGAAGAAGTTCACGTTGCTGGGTCTCCTTGAAGGCACGCGTGCCTGGTTATTGGCGGATGCTGGGCGTGCGTTCCTGTCTTGACGGCAGCGAGGGCACGGACTTGAGGTCGGGTAAACATCGAGACCGGGATCGGGGTGGCGGGTCGTCCGGCCGGTGCCGCGCGTTGCCTGCCATTCACGGCGTTTGCTGCTTTTGCGGTGTTTGCGGCGGCCGTGTTCCGGCGCCGGGCCGGCCGGGCGCACGCGGGCTGCCCGGCCGGCCGGACGCGCCGCGTCAGAACACGTGGTGGATGCCGGCGTTGACGCCGACCGTCGTGCCCGGCAACCCGAACAGCGCGCCGCCGGTGATGCCGAGGCCCGTATTCATCGCGCCATGGTTGTTGACGACACCGACCTGCGCGTACAGGCCCGTTCGCTTCGACAGGCTGTAGTCGGCGCCGAGCGCGGCGAGCAGCGAATGATTGTGCGAATCGTTGCGATCGATCGTGTACCACGCGCCGGTGTTCAGGTCGAGGGCCGGCGTGACACGATAGTCGAGGCCGGCGCTGTACACGTTGTTGCTGAACGAACCGGCAACCTTGTAGCTCGTGAACGACGCCTTGCCGGTCACGGGCCCGAACGTGTAGGCGGTGCCGATCGTGCGGCCGACGAACGCGACCGTGCTCGATACCGGCGTCGGCGACGTGCCGCCGTTGCCGTCGTAGAGCGCCGCGTTGAGCATGAAGCCGCCATTCGCATACGTGAGACTGCCGGAATACTGGCGTCCCGCCTGGAAGTCCCCGGCTTTTCCGCCGAAGCCGAACATCGCGCTGCCCGTGAGCCCGGCGATCGTCGGGCTCGTGTACGAAATCGCATTCGGGTTGAAGAGACCGGTGACGAGCACGTTGTCGACGTAGGGGATCAGCGCGGCGCCGAAGTGCGAAACGTTGCGCGGGTCCGATCCGAGCACCGCGAGCACGAACGGCGAGAACTGCAGGCCGACCTTCGTTTCGCCGAACCCGCCGTCGATCCCGACCCACGCCTGGCGGCCGAAGAAGTTGCCGTTCGAATGGCCGAACGCCCCGTCGGTGATGTTGAAGCCGCTCTCGAGCTTGAACTTCGCGTGCAGCCCGCCGCCGAGATCCTCGGTACCCGTCAAGCCGAAGTTGGTCGGCGTCATGCCGGTGTCGGTCAGCGCGAACTGGCGGCCCGCATTGCCGCCGGTCGTCGAATCGAGCGACCGGCTCGTGTAAAGCAACGCGGCGTCGAGGTCGCCGTACAGCGTGACGCTGCTCTGCGCGAAAACACTCGTGCTCGCCGCCGCGCCGAGCAGCGCCGCGCAAATCGTCCGTGTCGTGATCTTCATCGTTTGTCTCCGTTTTGTTGAATTTAGTAATACGTATAGCTAATTAATATTGCGGCGGCGGAATCGACGCGTGCCGCCTGCACGCCGTGCCGTCGGGGAACGCACGGCGGTGCTTCGCGAGGGCCGGAATGCGACCGCATCCCGGCACCGCGACGAAGCGAAACGCTCCGCCCGGGCGGGCGGTGTTACAGCGAACGGTTCAACTGCTCGAGGATGGCCGGGTTCTCGAGCGTGGACGTGTCCTGCGTGATCGCTTCGCCCTTGGCAAGCGAACGCAGCAGGCGCCGCATGATCTTGCCCGAGCGCGTCTTCGGCAGGTTGTCGCCGAAGCGGATGTCCTTCGGCTTCGCGATCGGCCCGATCTGCTTGCCGACCCAGTCGCGCAGCGTCTTCG
>NZ_QMFZ01000067.1:0-26263 GCF_003294055.1 Burkholderia reimsis | reverse complement strand
CCTGACATTCGTCAAACTCGCGCGAATCGCGGGCCTGTCGCGCTGAAAACCGTCGCGCGAATGTCTCGCCGCCCGTCCGGTTTCGCCCGCCGGCCGCATTGAAACCTTGCCTTCGCTCCACCCGCAACACGCGAAAAACGGGACACGATCACCCCGCCCGCCCCCGATTCAGCAGACGTTTACCGGGGGAACCCCCAAGTGCTTCGTCGAACGTGTCCGCGTTACGCTTGTGCGACGAGGAGACGAACCATGAGACGAGCCGTACATATCGCTGTTTTCGCGCTGCTGGCGTACCTCATCGGCGATCGCGCGATCCTGCATGCGCAGGGCCGCGACACCAGCCCGCTCGCGTGCGAACAGGGCGCCGCGCAAGTGAAGGTCGACGCGCTCGGCCGCGGCTTCGGCGAAGCAGCGGCCAGCAGCCAGGGCGAGGCATTCATGTCGGGCTGCCTGGTGACGGGGCGCGGCAACCAGGACGTGGCGCTGGCGAACCGCTGACGTGCATTCGCCGACGCTCCGGCCTGGTTCCGGTCGCGACGGCTGAACCGGTGGAGCCGCGCACGCCCTTATCCCTTCCCGCTTGTTTCGATCGATATCGCGACATGCCGCGACGCATGTCACGTTCAGGGCGGCGGTCACGCCGAACGCCCGCACGTGACCTGCATCGTCGCGCGGAAGACACGTCGACATCCGCTCGATCGGGGCATTCCTGCCGTATGGCGCGCCCCCGTCGATCAACCGGTCGAATGTCCGGCCGCCGCGTCGAGACTCCGTTTCATCTGCAACGACACCCCACCCAACGATGAGCCATCCGCACACCGAGTTGATCCAGCGCTTCTACACGGCGTTCCAGCAGCGCGACATCGACGCGATGCTCGCCTGCTATGCCGATGACGTCGTCTTCAGCGATCCCGCGTTCGGCGAGCTGCGCGGCGACCTCGCACGCGACATGTGGCGCATGCTGGTCGCGCGTGCGCAGGACTTTTCCCTGACGTTCAGCGACGTCGCCGCGGATCAGCAGGCCGGGCGCGCCGAATGGATCGCCCATTACCGGTTCACCACGACCGGCCGGATGGTGGTCAACCGGATCGACGCGCGGTTCCGGTTTCGCGACGGGCGCATCGTCGAGCATCGCGACAGCTTCGACCTGTGGCGCTGGGCGCGTCAGGCGCTTGGACTGAAAGGCGCGCTGCTCGGCTGGACGCCTTTCGTGCAACGCGCGATCCGCGCACAGGCGCGGAAGAACCTCGACGCGTATCGCGCACGGCGGAATTAGCTCGCGCACCGTCATGGCTTCATCGTCGCGTTGATCAGGTCGTACGCCATGTCCGGCAGAACCCCGTCCGGATTCCGGAGACCGTACTCGCGATACCAGCTTTCGTCGGCTTCGGGATGCGGGCCGACGAGCCCGACGCGCCCTTTGCCGTAGTGATAGGTCGCGGCTGCGATATCGCGGTTCGGATAGGTCGCCAGCACGGCCGCGCCGGGGGCGGCCGGGAGCATCGCGCCGTCCTGGAAGTAGATCCAGCGTTTTTTCCCGCGCCATACCACCGGCGTCACCGTGTCCGCGATACCCTGAAGCGTCGAGCGCGGCCGGTCGACCTCCGAGTCGATCTGGCCCGCGACCAGCCCGAAACCCGGGTCGCCCGCCAGGTAGGCGCCCATGCAGATGCCCAGATAGCGCCCGCCGTTCGACACGTATTGGCGCACGGCCTCGATCGAGGCTTTCCCGATGCTGGCCGCCGCGCCGGGGATGTCCTGCCCGCCGCCGGGCTGGACATACAGCGCGGCGCCGGACAGGACGGCAGGCGTGATCCGGCGTTTTTCCGCCGGCCCGACGTAAAGCACCCGGAACTTGTGCTCCGATTCCCGCAGGCGCCTCGCAATCGTCTCGGGGCAACCGTCGCATGCGGCCGGGCCGCGATAGACCAGTGCGACGGGACGGCTGTCGAAGCCGCGCGTTTCGTCGTCGGCCGCCGCCGCATGAACGAGCGACGACGCGACGAGCGACAGGACAACGAAAATCGATTCTCTGGATCGCATGTTCCGGACTGACGGGACTCGAGGGTTCGCGGTCGGCCGTTCACGACGAAGCAACCGGCACGCGCCAATGCCCCGCTTTTTTTGAAATATCGCTGAAAGGCACGTGAAATACAGCGTATGCGCCCGAAAGCGGTACGTGTGTACCGTTTCCTGTGTGCTTGTGCAGAAATGTGCGCCGCCGGCTTCCGTGCTTCCGTGCTTCCGTGCTTCCGTGCTTCCGTGCTTCCGGGCTTCCGGGCTTCCGGGCTTCCGGGCTTCCGGGCTTCCGGGCTTCCGGGCTTCCGGGCTTCGTAACCAGCAGCGCCCCCGCGCGGGCGGCAGCCTCGGGCGCCCCTTGCCTTCTCACACGACAGCGGCCGGCGCCGTAACGCGGGCGACCCGACAGAGACGGACGCCCCCGGATCCCGATCACGTACACCGCCGCCGCCCCCGCTTCTCCCATCAACAGTCGGGACACCCGAGACACCGCGCCCGCAGGCATGCCCCGGCGCGCCGCCGAAACACATCCGCAAACACCGGCTCCCCCGCGCCACCGCCCTTTCCCACGCCCCAACTCTCAACTCTTATATAAGACATAAGACATTTGACGTTACAGATCATTGAGATTAGAATCCCGCTCAAAGCAGTGCCTGGAACAGCCCCGGAGTGCCGGCAAGGCCTTCCCCTCAAACGCAATATCAGCAGGTCTCCCCATGCTTGAAAACTTTCGTGCTCACGTGGCCGCCCGCGCCGCGCTCGGTATTCCTCCCCTGCCGCTGACGGCTCAGCAGACCGCCGAACTGGTGGAACTGCTGACCAACCCGCCCGCCGGCGAAGAGCAGACGCTCGTCGACCTGATCACCCATCGCGTGCCGGCCGGCGTCGACGAAGCCGCCCGAGTGAAGGCCGGCTTCCTGGCCGCCGTGGCCAAGGGCGAGACCGCCTGCCCGCTGATCTCGCGCGAACGCGCGACCGAACTGCTCGGCACGATGCTGGGCGGCTACAACATCCAGCCGCTGATCGAGCTGCTGTCCGACGAGGCAGTCGCTGCCGTCGCCGCTGACGCACTGAAGAAAACCCTGCTGATGTTCGACCAGTTCCATGACGTCAAGGAACTCGCCGACAAGGGCAACGCGCACGCGAAGGCGGTGCTGCAAAGCTGGGCCGACGCCGAATGGTTCACGAGCCGTCCGGAAGTGCCGCAAAGCCTGACCATCACCGTGTTCAAGGTCACGGGCGAAACCAACACCGACGACCTGTCGCCGGCCCCGGACGCCACCACCCGCCCGGACATCCCGATGCACGCGCTGGCGATGCTGAAGAACGCGCGCCCGGGCATCACGCCGGAAGAAGACGGCAAGCGCGGCCCGGTCAAGTTCATCGAATCGCTGAAGGAAAAGGGTCACCTGGTCGCCTACGTGGGCGACGTGGTCGGCACCGGCTCCTCGCGCAAGTCGGCCACCAACTCGGTGCTGTGGTTCACCGGCGAAGACATCCCGTTCGTGCCGAACAAGCGCTTCGGCGGCGTGTGCCTCGGCGGCAAGATCGCCCCGATCTTCTACAACACGATGGAAGACGCCGGCGCGCTGCCGATCGAGCTCGACGTGTCGCAGATGGAAATGGGCGACGTGGTCGAACTGCGCCCGTACGAAGGCAAGGCGCTGAAGGACGGCAAGGTCATCGCCGAATTCCAGGTGAAGTCGGACGTGCTGTTCGACGAAGTGCGCGCCGGCGGCCGCATTCCGCTGATCATCGGCCGCGGCCTGACCGCGAAGGCGCGTGAAGCGCTCGGCCTCGCGCCGTCGACGCTGTTCCGCCTGCCGCACCAGCCGGCCGACAGCGGCAAGGGCTTCTCGCTCGCGCAGAAGATGGTCGGCCGCGCATGCGGTCTGCCGGAAGGCCAGGGCGTGCGCCCGGGCACATACTGCGAACCGAAGATGACCTCGGTCGGCTCGCAGGACACCACGGGCCCGATGACCCGCGACGAACTGAAGGATCTCGCCTGCCTCGGCTTCTCGGCCGACCTCGTGATGCAGTCGTTCTGCCATACCGCCGCATATCCGAAGCCGGTCGACGTGAAGACGCACCAGACGCTGCCGAACTTCATCAGCACGCGTGGCGGCATCGCGCTGCGCCCGGGCGACGGCGTGATCCACTCGTGGCTGAACCGCATGCTGCTGCCCGACACCGTCGGCACCGGCGGCGATTCGCACACGCGTTTCCCGATCGGCATCAGCTTCCCGGCAGGCTCGGGCCTGGTCGCGTTCGCGGCCGCCACCGGCACGATGCCGCTGGACATGCCGGAATCGGTGCTGGTCCGCTTCAAGGGCAAGATGCAGCCGGGCGTCACGCTGCGTGACCTCGTCAACGCAATCCCGCTGTACGCGATCAAGCAAGGCATGCTGACGGTCGCCAAGCAAGGCAAGAAGAACATCTTCTCGGGCCGCATCCTCGAAATCGAAGGCCTGCCCGACCTGAAGGTCGAGCAAGCGTTCGAGCTGTCGGATGCGTCGGCCGAGCGTTCGGCCGCCGGTTGCTCGGTGCGCCTGAACAAGGAACCGATCATCGAATACCTGAACAGCAACATCACGCTGCTGAAGTGGATGATCGCGCAGGGCTACCAGGATCCGCGCAGCCTGCAGCGCCGTATCGCGGCGATGGAACAGTGGCTGGCCGACCCGCAACTGCTGTCGCCGGATGCCGACGCCGAGTACGCGGCCGTCATCGAGATCGACCTCGCCGACATCCACGAGCCGATCGTCGCCTGCCCGAACGACCCGGACGACGTGAAGACGCTGTCGGACGTCGCCGGCGCCAAGATCGACGAAGTGTTCATCGGTTCGTGCATGACCAACATCGGTCACTTCCGCGCCGCGTCGAAGCTGCTCGAAGGCAAGCGCGACATTCCGGTCAAGCTGTGGGTCGCGCCGCCGACCAAGATGGACCAGAAGCAGCTGACGGAAGAAGGTCACTACGGCGTGTTCGGCACGGCCGGTGCGCGTACCGAAATGCCGGGCTGCTCGCTGTGCATGGGTAACCAGGCACAGGTGCGCGAAGGCGCGACGGTCATGTCGACGTCGACCCGCAACTTCCCGAACCGTCTCGGCAAGAACACGAACGTGTATCTCGGCTCGGCGGAACTGGCGGCCATCTGCTCGCGTCTGGGCAAGATCCCGACCAAGGAAGAGTACATGGCGGACATGGGCGTGCTCAGCGCCAACGGCGACAAGATCTACAAGTACATGAACTTCGACCAGATCGAGGACTTCAAGGAAGTGGCCGACACCGTGCAGGTGTAAGCACGCAGTCGGGCTGCGGCGGGTGGTCGACGTCGCAGCGCACTGGAAGGCGCCGCGGACCGAAAGGCCGCGGCGCTTTTTTTATGCGGCGGGAAAAGGACGCAGCGATCGATGCATAGTCGCATTCATAGGGTGTCGCCGCCCGGCTCGCGACGGATCACCAGTTCGTTGAAGCCGGTGCCCGCGTCGGGCTCGCGCGAGAAGCGATGCGCGGGCATCAGCGCGAGCAGGATCTCGGCCGTCGTGCGCACCACACAGCCGCTCGCAACATGGCCGCCGGTCACGCGGCCGGCCGCATCGGAAATCGACATATGCAGATGCGCGCCGTCCGGCGACACCGAGCCGGCCAGCGTCAGGATTTCGAGGTCGCCGCGCAGCTCGGTCGGCTGATCGACGCCGGCGAAGCGCAACTGCGCGACGCTCAGGCTGCCGATGCCCTGGATCACGAAGGCCGCATGCGCTTCATGCTGGTGTAGCGCTGCCTCGATGGCGCCGCGCAGATCGTCGCCGGGGGAAAGACGCAAAGGATGGGCTTGCATGGTCGAGAACCTGTGGGTCGATCGCGGTATCGACCCAGCGTACGTTCGTCCCGTGAATCCGGCAAGTCCTCCGCGCTCGATAATCCCGCGCGTCGGTGTCTTCCCGGCGTCGTTTCATCCGATGTCGTTCGACCCCGGGCCACCCGCGCATACGGGCCCCTGCCGCATGGTTTCGCACCGGCCGCAGCGCATCGGTCTTGTTTTCCGTATGAAACACACACGCGTTCGTCTGAGAACCGCCCCTGACGTATGCAAGAATCAGTTCCTCGAGGAAATCCCTGCCTTATCGCCCCCTTCACCGAACGCCCCGTCGAATGCCCGAATGCCCGAATACGTATGAGCGGTTCCACACCCCGAGCGACGACATTGCCGCGCGGGAAGTTGCGGCGATGAGCGATGAGGAGCGTGCGCGCGCCAGGTCGGCGGGGACCGTGCATGTCCGAAGCTGGCTCGCCATTCTGATGCTGCCGGTCGTAGTCGGGCCTGTGGTCCCGGTGCTCGTGTATTTGCTGGGTATGCTGGCTTACCACGGAACGGTCGATCCGACCTTCGACATGGATCGTGCGGTGGACGGAACAGCCGTCACCATCGTATGGGTCACGGCGCTCTTCATCGCAGCGTGGATCGGCCTGAACTGGTGCGTCGCGACGTACGGCACCCGACAGCGGTACTGGCGCGAAATGCCGTCCAACGGACATGTCGAATTGGAGCGCCATACGCTATGCTCAGCAATCGTCGTGTGGTCGGACGACTACGATCCGGAACCCCTCTACGTCGACGAATGGATCGACGGCAAGCTCAAATCCAGCAGGACCCGACTCAGGCAGTGGATCCTGGCCCGAACGTCCGTCGGTCATTGGCTGGTGCTGGATCATCGAATTGCGGCAGACAATTGGTACGCGCCGCCAACGTTCCCGTCGGAGACGAAACGATTGATCCCGCGGCGAGAATTGGCAATCGCATTTGCGCCACGCACCCACGTCCGCATCGGATTGAGATGGAGTGGACCGGCGGCGCCATTGGCCGTGACATCCTATCTGCTGGCTCACGCCGAATGTGAGCGTCTGTCTGCGGCGGCTCACCACCATGCTTTTTTTCCGCCGGACCAATATGGCGTCGTCGACCCCGCCGATGCAGACTGGGTCGGGGAACTCGCCGCCAAGGCACTGGAGCGCGAAGTGCCTGTCGACGTGCCGGCCGGGCGAGCGTTGACGTAATCGTCGCGGGTCGTTTCAACGACGACTGCGGCCGCCACCGCGCGAAGGCGCCCGGCGAACAGTCTGAAAAGTACGTCAATTGGCGGCGACGGCATACTGACGGGGTTCGACTCAAGATCTTGTGCATGGTCTTCCGCGACGCAAGCCGCCCCAACCCGAATTCCTTTCGATGACACCGATTCCGAACCGACGATCCCGCCTGCGCGGCGGCCTGCTTGGCCTGCTGATCGGCGACGCGCTCGGCGTGCCGTACGAATTCCACGACGCCGCGTCGATCCCGCCGCCCGCCGCGATCGACATGACGCCGCCGCCCGGCTTTGCGCGTGCTCACGACGGCGTGCTGCCCGGCACCTGGAGCGACGACGGCGCGCAGGCGCTCGCGCTGCTCGACGCGCTCGCGGATGACCGCGACCTCAATCTCGACACGTTCGCCCGCAACCTGCAGGACTGGTTTCATCGCGGCGCCTTCACGCCGGACGGCCGCGTGTTCGATGTCGGCCTGCAGACGCAGCGTGCGTTCCATGCGCTGGCGGCCGGCGCGGCGCCCGCCGTTGCCGGCCCTGACGGCGAGCGCGACAACGGCAACGGCTCGCTGATGCGCTGCTTCCCGGTGGTGATGGTCGCCGCCTCGCGCGACGACGCGATCCGGCTTGCGTGCAAGCAGAGCGTCGTCACGCACGGTCACGTGCGCTCGCAGCTGTGCTGTGCGCTTTATGGCCTGACGGCATGGGGCATCGTCAAGGGCAAGCCGGCGCCGGATGCGGTGCGCGCGGCCGAGGACGAGTTGCTCACACGCTACGCGGGCACCGCAGACGAAGTCGAACTGAAGATCGTGCTCGACGGCCGCTTCGACGCGCCGCAAGGGTCCGGTTACGTGGTCGACAGCTTCTGGTCGTCGATCCATTGCCTGTTGTCGACGCGCAGCTACGAAGACTGCGTGAAGCGCGCGATCGCGCTCGGCAACGACACGGACACGACGGCGGCCATCGCCGGCAGCCTCGCCGGCGCGCTGTACGGCGAGCACGCGTTACCCGACCGGTGGGTCGCGGCACTGCGCGGGAAAGAACAGGTCGAGGGCCTGCTCGCGAAAACGTGAGCGTTCGACGAGCATGCGCGGCCGGCGACAGAGAGACCGGACGGGAAAGTACGTAGACGCGAACGGGTACAACCGGCGCGTGGCCGACATGAAAGACAGCCGCCGGGATTGACCTGACCGGGCCATCGCCGGCCCGGCCGCCTCACGCGCGCCGATCGCTCGCCAGCAACCCGTACAGCGCGCTGTCCGACACTTCGTCACCGACGATCCAGCGTTCGCGCAGCAACCCTTCCCGCGCGAAGCCGAGCCGTTCGAGCAGCCGCGCCGACGCGACGTTGCGCGGATCGATATCGGCTTCGATCCGGTTCAGCCGCAGCGTGCCGAACGCGTGATCGATCACGGCCGACGCCGCCTCACACATGTAGCCACCGCGCCAGTAGCGGCGCCGCAGGCTGAAGCCGATCTCCGCACGCCGGCATTGCTCGTTCGCATGGAACAGCACGCATTCGCCGAGTGCTTCGCCGGTTTCCCGCAGTTCGAGCACGCAGATCAGGTCCTGCCCGCTCGCGGACGTGTTCAGGTTGCGCGTGACGCGCTCGACGGCCTGTTCGATGTGCGTCATCGGCGAGAACGAGAAATAGCGCATCGCTTCCGCATCCGACCAGATCTCGAAGAAGGCGTGCGCGTCGGCTTCGCGCAGCGGCCGCAGGACGAGGCGGGATGTTTCCAGCGTGACGGGTTCGAACAGGGGCATGACGACACTCGATCGAAAAACGGGAGCGTGAATTAGAACACGCAAGCCTCGAGTCGGCCACGCCAACATCGCCGCGAAAAACAAAAAGCCCGGGCATCGCCCGGGCCTCTGCATGTCATCCGTTACCGCCGGCCGCGCTTACGCTTCAAGCGCTTCGAGCACCTTCCCCTTCGTCTCGATCCCGACGAAGTGCACGGTCACCGCCGCGATCAGCGGCACGATGCCGATCAGGTAGAACGCGGGCGCGAGATTCCCGCCGATGATCGCGTGCGGCACCACCATCGGCGCGACGAACGACGCGATCTTCAGCCACGCGCTGCCGAGCCCGCAGCCCGACGCGCGGATGCTCGTCGGATACTGCTCCGGCGTATAGACGTACGCGGTGATGAACCCCGACGCCATCAACCCGAGCGACAGCGAGCAGAAGATCGAGACGACATACACCGACGACGCGTGATAGACACCCGCGAACGCCAGCGACAGCGCGCACAGCACGAACGACCACACGATCACCGGCTTGCGGCCGAGCTTGTCGACGAGCAGCGCCGACGCCAGCGACCCGAGCACGCCCATCACCGAGCCGATCACCGCGAGGTTCAGCGCGAGCTGCAGCGGCGCGTGATAGAAGTTCTTGTAGATCGTCGGCAGCCACGTCGACAGCCCGTACTGGATGAACCCGCAGGTCGCCCACAACGTCGCCACCGCGAGCGTGCGCTTGCGATACGCGGCGCTGAACAGGTCGCTCATCCGGCGCTTCGGGTGCTGGCGCACCATCTCGTCGAACGCGGCCACCTGCGTGACGGGCGGCAGCTCGCCGCGCACCGACGCTTCGAACGCGCTCGTCGCCCGCCCGGCTTCCGCGAGCCGCCCGCGCGACGCGAGCCAGCGCGGCGATTCCGGCACGAGGCGCGTCAGCACGAGCGACAGGAT
The DNA here is from genome assembly GCF_003294055.1 of Burkholderia reimsis. Lineage (NCBI taxonomy): Bacteria > Pseudomonadati > Pseudomonadota > Betaproteobacteria > Burkholderiales > Burkholderiaceae > Burkholderia > Burkholderia reimsis. Next base: position 16,466 of record NZ_QMFZ01000067.1, on the reverse strand, counting down.
CAGCGGCAGCCCGCCGACGAAGTACATGATCTCCCAGCCGAAGCGCGGCACGAGCCACGCACCGAGTGCCATCGACACGAGCAGGCCGATCGGGAACACGATCTCGTACAGCAGCACGAAGCGGCCGCGGCCATGTGCGCGCGTGATCTCGTTGATGTACGTCGCGGCGACCGGCAACTCGCCGCCCAGCCCCAGGCCCTGCAGGATCCGCAGCAGCACGAAGATCTCGAACGTCGGCGCGAAGCCGCACGCGATGCTCGTGATGCCGATCACGGCCGAGCTCCACGCGATCGCCTTCACGCGGCCGTGCTTCTCCGCCAGCGCGGGAAACAGGAACGCGCCGATCAGCTGGCCGATCGCGCCGGACGCGATCAGCAGGCCGATCTGGGTCGGCGACAGCCCCCATTTGTGAATCAGCAGCGGCAGCGTGGCCGCGATCGTGATCACGTCGAAGCCGTCGAAGAACGTCGCGGTGCCGATCAGCACGCGGGCGCGGATCTGCATTGCGTTGGCCGGAAGCCGCTCGAGCCGCGCGATGATCGCGCCCGGCGTGGAGGCGGCAGCTTCCATCGTGGCGCGACCGGCCACGACATTGTCGAAAGTGCTCATGCGGAGGATCTCCTGGGTTTCGTCGCCCGGTCAGGCCAGTGTCTTGCTCGTGTCTGCCAGCGCTTCCGTATCCACTGCCCGGCCCTGGTTCATCCACTTGCGCGCGAGCTTCAGCTCACGCGCGTTGTTCACGGCGATGACACCTCTCACATGCCCTTCGCCCACGAAAAACAGCGTCGCGCGTCGCGCGGCAAGCTCGCCGCGCACGACGAGCTGCGCATCGGCCGGCAGATCGCCGAGGATCTGCAGGTTCACGTCGTACTGATCCGACCAGAACCACGGAATCTCCGCGTACGGTGCGCGCACGCCCAGCACGGCCTTCGCGGCCGCGATCGCCTGGTTCTGCGCATTGGCCCACGATTCGAGCCGCACGCGCCGCTTCAGCCAGCCGTTGTGATGGTTCGCGACGTCGCCGCACGCGAAGATCGCCGGATCGCTCGTCGCGCCGAATTCGTCGACGACGATGCCGTCGTCGATCGCCAGCCCCGCGTCGCTCGCGAGCGACGCGTTCAGCGCGAGGCCGATGCCGGCCACCGCGAAATCGGCGTCGATCGTCGTGCCGTCGGCGAGCGTCGCGCGTACCTTCGACGCGTCGTCCGGCTGTGCGTCGAGCGACGCGAGCGCCGCGCCGAGCCGTACGTCGACGCCGTTCGCGCGATGCAGGTCGAGCAGGAAATCCGACACGATCTGCGGCACCGAGCGGCCGCACAGCCGCGGCGCGCCTTCGACCACGACCGCCTCGACGCCGAGCTTGCGCGCGGTCGCCGCGACTTCGAGGCCGATCCAGCCGCCGCCGATCACGAGCACGCGCCGGCTCGCGCGCAGCTTCTCGCCGAGTGCGGCCGCTTCGTCGAGCGTGCGCAGGTAATGCAGGTTCGGCGTCTTCACGAGCGCGGCCGGCAGGCGGCGCGACGTGCCGCCGGTCGCGATCACGAGGCGGTCGTATTCGATCTCGCGCCCGCTTTCGGTACGCACCACGCGGCGCGCACGGTCGATCGACGCGGCGCGTTCCGGCTGCCACGCCTCGACGTTCAGCGCGTCGAATTCGTCGGGACGCACGACGCGCACGGTTTCGATGTCGGCGTCGCCCGCCAGCACGGCCTTCGACAGCGGCGGCCGCTCGTACGGCAGATGCGGCTCGTCGGCAATCATCACGAGACGGCCCGCAAAACCTTCCGCGCGCAGCGTCTTCAGCACCCAGCCGGCGGCCTGGCCGCCGCCGATCACGACGACCGTGCCCGGCGCGGCGTGCGCCTGTGCGTTCTCTTCGCTCACGATTTGCGCTCCGTCATGAACTTGCCTTCCGGCGCCTTCGCGTGCTTCTGCCGGCGCGTGTTGCCGTCGAGGCCGCCGTCGACGGCCCATTCGGCGAACACGGTCGGGCCCGGTTCGAATTCGCGCGGCTGCCACTCGGGCGTCAGCATGTCTTCGTCCGCGTAGTACTCGATCAGGCCGCCGGCCGGGTTCTGGAAGTACCAGAAGTACGCGGACGACACCGGATGACGCCCCGGGCCGAGTTGCGTTTCCCAGCCGCAGCGGTCGATGTGCATGCCGCCGCCGAATACTTCGTGGATGTCGCGCACGGTGAACGCGACGTGATTCAGGCCACGTTTGCCGTTCGGCAGCGCGAGCAGGAACAGGTCGTGGTGGCCGCCGTGCGGCGCGCAGCGCATGAACGCGCCGCGGCCCGGATAGCGGTCCGACGTCTCGAAGCCCAGCAGCTCGTGATAGAACTTTTCCTGCGCGTCGAGGCAGTTCGTGAAGAACACGACATGCCCGACCTCGACCGGCTCCGCACGCGCGTAGATCGGGCTCGGCTGGTCGACGCGCAGCGTCCGGCCCCACACGTTCGACGGCGAGCCCGTGATGTCGAGTGCGCGCTTGCGCGTGACTTCGATGCGGATCGCCATCCCGTTCGGGTCGGTGCAACCGAACGCATCCTTCCGCGCATAAAAGCCGGGCTGGCCTGCAAACTTGCCGCGCAGCGCGTCGAGTTCCTGCTGCGTCGCGACGCCCCACGTGACTTCACGCAGCGTCGGGCCCGCTTCGAACGCGGGCGGCAGCGCCGGGTCGTCGGCCTTGACGATCAGCACGGTGCAGCCGTTCAGCGTCTCGAAGCGCGCCTGCGTGTCGTCGTGCTCGACTTCCTTCAGCCCCCAGTCGGCGAAAAAGCGCCGGCAGGTGGCGAGATCGTCGACCCCGTACGTGATCTGCTCGATTCCCAGAATGCTCATTGCGTTTTTCCCCTTCGCTCAGTTCGCCCACGGCAGCGGCGCGTCGTTCAAGCCCCAGTAGAGGCTCTTCTGCTGCATGTACTCGCGGATGCCGAGACGCCCCTTCTCGCGGCCCATCCCGCTCTCCTTCCAGCCCGAGAACGGCGTGGAGATCGAGAACAGCTTGTACGTGTTGATCCAGACGGTGCCCGTCTCCAGCGCGCGCGCGATGCGCCACGCACGCTTGTAGTCGCGCGTCCAGATGCCGGCGGCCAGGCCGAACACGCTGTCGTTCGCCTGCGCGATCAGCGACGCCTCGTCGTCGAACGGCATCGCGACCAGCACCGGCCCGAAGATTTCCTCCTGGCAGATGCGCGCGCTGTTCGGCAGGCCTTCGAGAATCGTCGGCTGATAGAAGAAGCCGTTCTCGCGACCGTCGCCCGACGGCCGCTCGCCGCCGCACAGCAGGCGGCCGCCTTCCTCGAGGCCGAGCGCCACATAGCGCTCCACCGACTCGCGATGCTTCGCGGTGATCAGCGGCCCCATCTGCGTGTCGGGTCGAGTCGGGTCGCCCACGCGCAGCTTGCGTGCGCCCGCGACCAGGCGCTGCATGAATTCGTCGTACACCGCGCGCTGCACGAACAGCCGCGAACCCGCGATGCACGCTTCGCCCGACGAGCTGAAGATGCCGTACAGCACGCCGTTCACCGCATGATCGAGATCGGCGTCGTCGCACACGATCGTCGGCGACTTGCCGCCGAGTTCGAGCGACACGGGCATCAGCTTTTCCGCCGCGATGCGCGCGATGCCGCGGCCCACTTCCGTGCCGCCCGTGAACGACACCTTCTTCACGAGCGGATGGCGCACGAGCACGTCGCCGATCACCGAGCCCTTGCCCGGCAGCACGCTCAGCACGCCCTTCGGCACGCCGGCTTCCTCGCAGATGCGGGCCAGCGCGAGCGACACGAGCGGCGTGACCTCGGCCGGCTTGAGCACCACCGCGTTGCCGCCGGCGAGCGCCGGCGCGAGCTTCTGCGCATCGGACGCGATCGGCGAGTTCCACGGCGTGATCGCCGCGATCACGCCGATCGGCTCGTGCACGCTCATCGTCAGGTAGTCGCCGCGCGACGGTGTGAGTTCCTCGTCGAGCGTTTCGAGGCACGCCGCGAAATAACGGAACGTGTTCGCCGCGCTCGCCACCAGCACGCGCGTCTCGCCGATCGGCTTGCCGTTGTCGCGACGCTGCAGGTTCGCAAGCGCCTCGTGGCGCTGCATGATCAGGTCGGCGATGCGGTACAGCACCTGCGCGCGCAGGTGCGGCTTCAGCCCGGCCCAGTCGGCGCGGCGCCAGGCGGCGTCGGCGGCCACGACGGCTTCGGCCGCGTCTTCCGCGTTCGCCGTCGACACCTCCATGTTCAGCGACTGGTCGGCCGGATAGATGCTCGCGTAAGGCGCGCCACGGCCGCGCCGCCACTCGCCGCCGATCAGGATGTTGCCGTCGGGCACGAGGCTCGTATCGAAAGGAGTCATGTCACAAGTCCCACAAATCTGTCTCTGCACGTCCGCCCTCGCGGTGGCGCGGGCGGACATTCAATGGCCCGGTCAGATCACGCAGCGGGCCGCGCGGTTGCGCAGCGCGCGGATCGCGCTGTACGCCGTCAGCGCGGACGTCTTCGGGTTGTCCGGCAGCGGCTTGCCGCTCATTTCCAGCGACATCTCGCCGAATGCGCCGCGCGCGGTGATGCGGTGCACGTTGCGCTCGACCGCCGGATCGGCGATCAGGCGCACGTGCGTCGCGTCGAGGCCGAGGCCCGCGAGCGCCACGGTGGCCGCGACGTTCGCGTTCTTCGGATACAGCCGCGCGGCGTCGCGCGCGGTGCCTTCGAAGATCACCTTCGCCTCGCGCATCGCACGCAGGTCGCACATCTCCTCGGCGGGCGTGCCGAGCCAGCCGAGCGGCGGCTTGCGGCCCACGTACAGCACTTCGTCGAGGCCGCCCTGCTTCGCGGAGGCCAGCGCGTCGATGCCGCCGATCGCGCCGGACAGCAGCGTGACCGTCGCATCGCCTTCGTCGGCCGCCTGCGCGAGCACGTCGAGCAGCGCGAGGTCGGACAGCGCGCCGATCGACGCGACCGCGCAATCGGTGCCTGCCTTCAGCAGCGGCACGACGTGATCGACGAGCGCGCTGTGGCCCGCGCATTCGAGCGCGAACTCGGGGCGGCGGGCCAGTGCGTCGACCGACGACACGACCTCCACCGCGCCGCCCAGCACGCCCTGCACCGCCGCGCGCTGGTGTTCCGGCACGATCACGTGCGCGACGCGCAGCGACGCATCGTGCTCGACCGCGTGGTACACGGCCGCGCCGATCGCACCGAAGCCGATCATCGCGACATCGACGGGGGCGTGGGCCCGCTTTTGCCCGTTAAGCATACTGGCGCTCCGTCGGCGCTTCCTTCTTCACCGGCGGGCCCGCGAACTGCGATGCGAACGAGCCGACCGACAACATGTCGACCTCGACCATCACCGGCCCTTCCTTGGCCATCCCTTCGCGCACGATCGCCTCGGCGTCGTCGAGCGACGTGATCCGGTAATGCGTGAGGCCGAAGCTCGCGCAGAACTGCGCGAAATCGGGCTGGTGCAGCTGCACGAAGCAGCGGCGGCCGCCGTAGTGCGCGTCCTGGATGTTGCGGATCACGCCGTAGCACTGGTCGTTCATCAGCACGATCATCACGTTCGCGTTTTCCTGCACGGCCGTCACGAGCTCCCCGACGTTGACCATCAGGCCGCCGTCGCCGACCAGGCAGACCGTCTTCGCCGCCGCGCCCGCGAGCGCCGCGCCGATGCCCATCTGGATGCCCTGGCCGATGCCGCCGCCGAGCGCATGCACGCCCGAGCGCGGCTCGAAGATCTTCAGCAGGCGGTTGCCCCACGTGCTGTTCGAGATCGTCACGTCGCGCACCCAGTTGTAGTCGCGGCCGACCGCACCCTGCAGCGTGTCGACCAGCTTCTTGTACGGCCCGAGGCCCTTCGACACGTCGGCCACCGCCTGCTCGCGGGCTGCCGCGAGATCGGCCGCGAACTGCGGATCGACCGACAGGCGGCCTTCGAGCCGGTCGGCCAGCTCCGCCAGCACGCGCTTCGAATCGCCATGCACGAACAGCTCGTTGCGATAGCCGCGGTTGTCGGCGAGTGCGTCGGCATCGATGCGGAACAGCGGCTGCGGCAGCGCGAGCTTGTACTTCAGGGTTTCGTTGCCGCGCAGGCGCGAACCGACGACGACGAGCGCATCGCAGGTCTTGTAGAACGCTTCGACGGACGCGTGCACGTTGAACGCGCCGAGCGTCGCCGGGTGATCCTCCGGCAGCACGCCACGGCCCTGCACGCTCGTCACGACGCCGAAGCCGAGCTTCACGAGGCGCTCGACTTCCGCGCGTGCATGGCGCGCGCCGCCGCCGAGCCACAGCAGCGGACGGCGCTTCGCCGCGAGGGCATCGGCGAGCTTCGCGACGCGTGCGGAATCGTGCTCGCGCACCGTGACGTGTGCCGGTGCGAGGTCTTCCGGCCATTCGATTTCAGCTGCCTGGATGTCGATCGGAATCTCGACCGACACCGGGCCCGTCGGCGCCGTCTGCGCGATGCGCACGGCTTCGCGGATCGTCGGCAGCACGGTTTCGACGGTCCGCACGCGGAAGGCGGCCTTCGAGATCGAGTCCAGCATCGACAGTTGATCCGGCGCTTCGTGGATATACGCGAGATCCTGGTCGAGATACGGCGTCTCGATCTGCCCCGTGACGTGCAGCAGCGCGGTGCCTGCCGTCAGCGCCTCGACCATCGCGCCCGCCGCGTTGCCTGCCGCCGTCCCCGTGCTCGTGAACGCGACGCCGAGGCCGCCCGACACGCGGGCCAGGCCGTCGGCCATGTTCAATGCGCCGGCTTCGCCGCGTGCGCCGACGTACCGGATGTTGCCGCGCGAGTTGATCGCGTCGAGGATCGGCATGTTGTGGATCGAGATGACACCGAATGCGGTCTTCACGCCGCACTGCTCGAGAAAGGCGGCAATCAGCTCGCCAACCGTGGTTTTTTCAGACATGGCGTGCAAAGCCTCCAGAAACGTCGATATGGCTGCCCGTCGTGTAGGACGACAGATGCGTTGCGAGATAAAAAAGTGCCCAGGCTGCCTCGTCGGGCTTGCCGAAGCGGTTCAGCGGAATGTGCTTCGTGCGGGCGATCGCGCCCGTCCAGTCCTCCCAGCTTTCGCCGGCCTGCGCCTGCGCTTCGTAACGGCGGCGCCACTGGCCCGACTCGACGATGCCGATCAGGATCGAGTTCACGCGGATGCGCTGCGGCGCGAGTTCGTTCGCGAGCGACTTCACGAGGCTCAGCACGCCCGCGCGCGCCGACGACGTCGCGACCATGTGCGGCTCCGGCTGCAGCGCGAGCAGCGAGTTCACGCAGGTGATCGTCGGCGCCTGCGCATCGCGCAGCAGCGGCAGGAACGCGCGCGTCGGGCGGATGATGCTGAAATACTTCAGTTCGAGCTCGTCGCGCCACGCGTCGTCGGTCGTGTCCGCGAAGGTCGACACGCGACCCTGGCCGGCGTTGTTGACCAGCATGTCGGCGCGGCCGAAGCGTACGGACACCGCTTGCGCGAACGCGGCGACGTCATGCTCGTCGAGCACGTTGCAGCGCGCGGCGAGCAGTTGAGCGCCCGGGTATTTTTCGTCGAGCATCGCCTCGGCGCGCGCCAGGCGCTCGCCGTCGCGGCCGCAAATCGCGACCGATGCGCCTGCCTGCAGGAACCGTTCGGCGGTCGCGAGGCCGATGCCGGACGAACCGCCCGTCACCACCGCCACCTGCCCGGTCAGATCGATCTGGATCATCGGAGTCCTAATGCTTTCATGAACGTGTGCTCGTCATCCGAGCGGTAATTGAGCCGCCGCGACAGTTCCGCCGCCGCGCGCTGCACCTTGTCGATCAGCCCGTCCGCGATCAGCGCCGCGTCGATCTCCGGACGCGGCACCGTCACCGTGATGCACGCGACGATCTTCTGCGTCTCGTTGCGCACCGGCGCCGTGACCACCGAGATGCCGCGCTCGAACGACGAATTGCTGACGCCGTAGCCGCGCAGCGCATCCTCGCGGATCACTTCGTACAGCGCGTCGACCGTTTCCGGTGTCGCGTTCGTCATCCGGTTCAGCGTGCCTTCCGGATACAGCGAGCGCAGCTCCTTCAGCGACAGGTCGCCCATCAGCACGTGGCCGTGCGTCGTCGCATGCGCGGGCAAGCGCGTGCCGACGTTCACGCGGATCGAGCTGAACACCGGCGACTGGCTCTGCGCCTTCGCGACGAACACCACGTCGCGGCCGTCGCGGATCACGATGTGCGTCGTGAAGCCGGTGGCGTCGCGCAGGCTCTCGATCACGGGCAGGCCGAGATCGGTCAGCTCCAGCGAGCTCAGGTATTCGAAGCCGAGCCGCAGCACGGCGATGCCGAGCTTGTAGTTGCGATCCTTGTCCGCGCGCTCGAGGAAGCCGAGCGATTCGAGCGTCTGCAGCAGGCGGAACACCGTCGTGCGCGGAATGCCGAGCCGCTTCGACAGCTCGGGCGCACCGAGCACGGGCTCGCGCGGCGAGAATTCGGCGAGGATCCGCAGCCCGCGTTCGAGGCCGGGCACCACGTAGCTGGCTTCGGCCTTGTCGTTTTCGGGTTCGGGTCGTTGCAGCGGTTCGTTCATGCCAGCCCCCGCTGTTGGTCGCACTGACGGCAGAACGTGTCGATCAGTGCGGAATAGACGGCCGGCGCCTCGACATAACCGGCATGACCGGCTTGCGGAATCACCTGCAGCCCGACGTGCGCGGCCGCGGCGATCCGCTCGCACGCGGCGGGCGGCGTGATCGCGTCGTTCGCGCCGACGGCCACGGCCGTGCGGCCGCGAAAGCCGGCGAGATCGGCCGCCAGATCGGCGTTCGCGAGCAGATGCGTGGCCTGCGCGTAGCCGGCCGGCACGATGCGCGCCATGTTCCAGCGCACCCACGCACGTGCGTCCTCGTTCGCGAAACCGGACAGCATGTTGCCGCTGCGCTGCTCGGCGAGCCCGGCCGGGCCGAGTTCGGCGAGCATCGCGAGCCGCGCGTCGCGGCGCGATTCGCGCGTTTCGGCCGGTGCGCTGCCGTAGCCGCCCGCGGGCGACACCAGCAGCAGGCCGGCGATCCGCGCGGGCATCACGCGGGCGAGGCCGCCCGCGACGATCGCGCCGAGCGAATGGCCGACCAGCACACAGCATTCGATGCCGAGTGCCTCGAGCCACGCGTTCAGCGATGCCGCGTAATCGGCGGCGGCCGGCGACGCGCCGTGCACGGGCGTCGACACGCCGTAACCGGGCGCGTCCCACGCGAGCACGCGCCGCGATGCGCCGAGCGTGTCGAGCTGGCTGACCCACGATGCGGCGCCCGAGCCGATGCCGTGCAGCAGCACGACGGGCAGCGCACGGCCCCCATGCTGCGCGCCGGCCTCACGGTAACCGATCGTGCCCGCCGCGCCGGCCGCGCAACGCTGCTCGGGAAACTGCCCGAGCAGCGCGGCGAACGCCGCGGTGCGGTCGCGCTCGCGTTTGTCGATGACACTCATTGCTTCACCCGTCCCGTCTCAGCGCTTGATCTTCGCGAGCGGCGAATCGGGCGGATACGTCGGCGTGACCGGCTTCGGCGAACCGAGCATCACGCACATCAGCGCATCTTCCTCGCCGATGTTGATTTCCGTGCGATACACGCCCGGCGGCACCGAGATCAGGTCGCGCTCGCCGAGGATCGCTTCCCACGTCTCGCCGTCGCGCTCGCAGATCACCTTCATCTTGCCGCGCAGCACGAAGAAGATCTCTTCCACGTCGATGTGGATGTGGCTCGGGCCGATGTTGCCGGCCGGGATGACCATCGTCGAGAACGTGAAGTTGCCGGCCGGCACCGTGTTGACGTCCTTCGCGACGCCCGTGCCGCCCGTGCCGACGTAGCGCATCTGCGCGCGGCGGTACTTCGGGTCGTAGTCGGCCTGGAATTTCAGTGCGTCCCAGTCGTAGCGCCGCGTCGCGTAGCGAGCAACGCGCCCTTCCATCCAGTCGTTGAAGCTTGCGCCTTCCGGCTGGTCCCACGACTTGCGTTCGAGATCGGCGTCCGCCATCGTCCTCTCCTTCATCAGAGTGAAAACTTCAATTCAATTCATCACGAAGCCGCCGTTTACCGGCAGCAATTGACCCGTCACGAAGCGCGCGCCGTCCGACAGCAGGAACAGCACGGGGCCCGTCACGTCGTCGGGCACCTGCGCGCGCGTCAGCGCACGGCCCTGCATGTAGAACGCGTGGCGCTCGGCCGGCACGTAGGCGGTCGCCTCGACTTCCGTCAGCCCCGGCGCGATCGCATTTACCGTCACGCCGTGCGCGCCGAATTCGCGTGCCTGCGCATGCGTCATCGCGATCACCGCGCCCTTGCTCGCGACGTACGCGAGCAGCTTCGGCGCACCCCACAACGCGGTGTCCGATGCGAGGTTCACGATCGCGCCGCGCCCCGACTGCGCGAGGTGCGGCAACGCCGCATTGCTGACGAGCCACACGCCGCGCACGTTCACGTTCATCACGGCGTCCCAGGTCGACACGTCGAGCTCCGTCGACAATTTGCCGCCCGAATTCGTGATCGCCGCGTTGTTGATCAGCGCGTCGATGCCGCCGAGCGCCGCCGCGCCCTGCGCGACAAACGCGTCGACACTCGCCGGATCGGCCAGGTCGAGCGTGAAGAAAAACGCGGTGTGGCCGGCTTGCGTGAGCTGCGCGGCCAGCGCGCGGCCTTCTTCGGCGAGCACGTCGCCGAACGCGACCTGCGCACCCGCCGCGACCAGCGCCTTCACGAACGCCGCGCCCAGCCCGCGCGCGCCGCCCGTGACGAGCACGCGGCGCCCCGGCAGCGACACGACCGGAGCGCGCTCAGCCATGCGAGGGCTCCGCCGCGGCCTGCGCCGCACGATGCGCGTCGAGCGCGGAAAGATGCTCCTGCGCACGCTGGCGCAGCATCCGGCGCACGCGCGTGATGCCGACGTCGTGCTGGTACAGGTATTCGTGATCGCGCGCGTGCGGCGCGAGGCTTTCGAGGACGTAGCGGTCCTGCTCGAGCACGTCCCAGTGCAGGCCCTCGAGGCGGTTGCGGTACATGAAGCGCCACACGTCGCGCTGCCAGCCGCTGACCTTGCGCGTGCGCCAGAAATAGACCTGGCAGTTGTCGCCGTCGACCGGCGTCGCGAAGCCGATGATCCCGAAGTTGCCGCCGGGACCGAACTTCTGCTTGTACGGAATCGCGAGGCGCATCCACAGGCAGCCGGTTTCGCCGAGCTCGACCCAGTCGAAATTCACGTCGCGCTGGCCGATCTTCTCGAACATCAGGCCCGTTTCCGTCTTGCGCACGCGCATGTCGGCCTGCTTGTCGCCTTCGGCCATCGAATGCGACGTCGCGTGCAGGTACGCGCCGTGCATCGGGTCCATCACGTTGTCGATCGCGTACTGGTAATTGCACTTCCAGTTCGACACGCACAGGAAGTGGCCGTACTCGTCGGCGACCAGTTCCTCGGGCAGGTTCAGCGGCGCCGGCTCGCCGTGCGCTTCATCGCCGAACCACAGGAAGATCGCGCCGGCCTTCTCCTCGACCGGATACGACTTCACGCACTTCGTGCCTTCGAGCGGACAGTTCGACACGGCCGGCACGCGGTTGACCGTGCCGCCGCCGTCGACTTCGATGCCGTGATACCAGCACGCGATGTTGCCGCCGAGGTTCCAGCCGAGCGACAGGCGTGCGCCGCGGTGCGGGCAGCGATCTTCGAGTGCGTGAACCTTGCCCTCGTGATCGCGCCACAGCACGATCTGCTCGGACAGGCGCGTGAGGCCGACGGGTGCGTTCGACACCTGCCAGCTCGGCGCGACGGGATACCAGTAGTTCTTGATGCCGCGGTCGAGATAGTCACGGACCGGGTCGTGTTGGACTGCGTGTTGTACGGGGGACGTCATCAGTGTGCTCCGGATGCGGTTGTCGGGTCGGCGCTCAGGCGCTCACGCGCGCGGCGCGGTCGCTGCGCTCATTCCGCCAGCGAGGCCATTTCGGCGCAGAAACGCTCAGGTGTCCAAACCGTGCCGTCCGGCGCGCGAAAGCCGATGCGGTTCAGGCCCGCGACGACATCGTCCAGCTCGGTCGCGCCGCTCTCGAACACACGCTCGAGCGCATCGCCGAGGTCGTTTTCGTACTGGGTCGGGGCGGCCTTGCGGTTCTGCCAGACCTGGTTCTCGACCTGGCCGGGGATCTCGATCTGCCCCTTGCCCGCGACGTTGTTCGGCTGCGGCGCCACCCACGGCTTGAGGAAGGGATTGAAGTTGACGGTCGCTTCTTTCATCGGTTACTCCACCTTGATCTGGATTTCCTCGCCGGCAAGGCGCACCGCGTACTGCTTCAGCGCGCGCCCGCCCGGACCCTTCAGGCATTCGCCCGTCCTGATGTCGAACACGGCCTCGTGCAGCGGGCATTCGACCGTGCCTTCGTCGACGAACCCCTGCGTCAGCAGCGCGTACGCATGCGGGCACACGTTCTCGAGCGCATACACGTCGTCGCCGACGCGGTAGATCCCGATTTCGACGCCGTCGGTCCGCTTGAACTCGATCGGCGTGTCTTCCGACAGCGCGCCGGCGTGCCCGGCGCAAATCCATTGTTCAGACATCTCACACCCTTCCTTCTGATCGACTCTCGGTTTGTTCCGATTTGTTCCATACCCGGAACAGCAGTTTATGGATGGTGATTATAGGAGCGACTTTTCACGAGTAAAACAAAAAGCTGCACGCCCTAGGGAAAACACCGACCATCGGGTCGGCAGTCACTTCCGCCTGCCTTGCCAAATGTACGTTTTTGTTGTGTATCGGGCATTTACGGCCTTTTTTCGGGCGTCGTGCACCGCAACCGGGCACCGGCACGGATTCCATCCGTCCCGAAAAAATTATTTTTGATACGGCGCTCGACGCCCCTATACTCCATTCCATCAGAGGCACATTGTTCCTTGTATGGAACACAAAAAATGCCCGCTCGATGGCGAAGACGCGTAACGGCAGGCCGTTCCCGCGCAGGCCGCCACGGCACGTTTTCATCAGGTTGGAGATTCAGGAGATCAAATGGTCAAGCATGCGGTAGCAGCAACAGTGATCGGATTGGGCGCCGTGTCGGGCGCGTGGGCGCAGAGCAGCGTGGTGCTGTACGGCAGCATGGATGCGGGGGTCGCGTACGTGAACAACGTCGGCGGCCATGCGAAATGGGCGATGATCCAGGGCAATACGCAGCCCGACCGGTGGGGCCTGAAGGGCAAGGAAGACCTCGGCGACGGCCTGTCGGCGATCTTCCAGCTCGAAAACGGCTTCTATACGAACAACGGCCAGTTCGCGACCGCGAATACGATCTGGAACCGCGCCGCCTTCGTCGGCCTCAGTTCGGAACGCTACGGCACGCTGACGCTCGGCCGCCAGACGCCGCTGTCGTTCGACTATCTCGATCCGCTCAGCACGGCCTACCTCGCGATGAGCTGGTATGCGTTCCACCCCGGCAACATCGACGGGCTCGCCGCGACCGGCAACGTGCCGTACAACAACGCGGTCAAGTATCGTTCGCCGACCTTCGCGGGCTTCTCGGCCGCGGCGACGATGGCGCTCGGCAACACGACGAACTTCTCGACCGGCAAGTCGGTCGGCGTCGCGCTGAACTATGCGAACGGGCCGTTCAAGGCGTCGGCCGTGTACTCGAACGAGCACGACCGCTCGATCCTGATCAGCACGACCGGCATCACGTCCTTCCAGGGGCAGAACACCGCGAACGGCTATATCGCGAACAAGGTCGAGAACATCGGCGCGGGCGCGTCCTACCAGTTCGGCGACTTCCTCGTGCATGGCCTGTACACGCGCACGAAAATGCAGTCGAACGGCTATTCGGACACGTTCCAGAGCTACGACGCGGGTGTGAACTATCGCAGCAGCGCGTTCAACACGATCGCGGGCGGCGCGGCAACCACGACGCTGGCCGGCCGCCGCTGGACGCAGGTCGAACTCGGCGACATCTATTCGCTGTCGAAGCGCACGCAGCTTTATGCGAACGTGCTGTACGAGCATGGTTCGGGCGGCGCAAAGGCCGCGTTCTTCACGGCAGGCGTGTCGAGCACCGCGAACCAGGTGGTCGTGCTCACCGGGATCCACCACTCGTTCTGAACGGCGCCAGGCAGTCGGTGCCTGAAACGAAACGAGGGGCCCGCGGGCCCCTCGTTTTTTTGATTGCGGTGCCGCGTGCGGCGGCCCGCCCGACAAGTCGGCGTCAGAACATCGCGACCTTGTGGCGCGCGTGCGCGAACGTCGGGTCGCTCTCGAGCGGACGATAGTTCAGGCGCTGGGACAGGTCGACCGCCGCGCCGCACACGGCTTCGACGAGCCGTTCCTTCTCGCCGGCCTCGCCGATCTCCGAGCGCGGCACCGTCGCGGTGATCGCCGCGACGATCGAGCCCGAATGATCGCGCACGGGCGCCGTGACCGCCGAAATGCCGCTCTCGAATGCCGCCTCGCTGACCGCATAACCGAGCCGCGCGTAATGGCGCACGCGCTCGTACAGTTCGTCGACGGTGCCCGGCGTGCGCTCGGTGAACTGTTCGAGTTTCTTCTCCGGATAGAGCTGGCGCAGTGCGTCGCGCGTCAGGTCGCCCATCAACACGTGGCCATGCACGGTCGCATGCGCGGGCAGGCGCGTACCGACGTGCACCTTCACCGAACCGAACATCGACGCGTTGCTCTGCGCCTTCGCGACGAACACGACGTCGCGCTGGTCGCGGATCAGCAGATGCGTCGACAGGCCCGTCGTATCGCGCAGCCGCTCGAGCACGGGCGTGCCGAGATCGGTCAGTTCGAGCGAATTCAGGTATTCGAAGCCGAGCCGCAGCACGCCGACGCCCAGCCGGAAATAACGGTCGCCGTTCACGCGCTCGAGGAAACCGAGCGCTTCGAGCGTCTGCAGCAGGCGGAACGTGGTCGTGCGCGGAATGCCGATGCGCTTCGACAACTCGGGCGCGCCGAGCACGGGCTCGCGCGCGGAGAATTCGGCGAGGATCCGCAGCCCGCGTTCGAGCCCCGGCACCAGGTAGGACGATGCGCCGCCGGACGATTCGTCGTCGCCGGGCGCCGCGGATTCAGGCGCGTCGCTCATCGTTGTCTTGGCCATGTGGACATGGACGGAAGGAAATCAATCACGAAACGGGTCATGGATCGTCGTGGGCAGGCGGCCATGCGACCCCGGCGCGCACGCGGGCTCGCACCCGCGTGAATCGCCGCGGCGCAGCATGCGCTTCCACGGCCCCACGAATAGTCATTCACGGTCGAGAGGATAGCAGCGATGGACAGCGCGGCGCCATGCGGAAATCGCCGAACGACGCGATGCCGGCCGTGGGCGCGGCGCGCGGCGGCCGGCGTGGCTGCCGAAGCCGCGCCGCCTACAGGCGCGACAGGTGTACCCGGATGTTCGCGCGGTCATACGTGAATCCGCCGGCCGCGTCCGGCTCGAGCACCCGCGCAAGGTCGACCGCGTACATCCAGCCGCTGCCGAGACGGCCCCCGTTGATCGCCCGGATCCGGCTGCCGCCGACGGCGATCGCGGCATGAAAAACGGTGCCGCCCCGCGAGAAGCCGACCGCGGTTCCTGCCGGAATGCTCGCGCGCCCGTCCCATTCGCCGCCGGTCTCGAAGTTGAAGCGGGTCCGCCAGTGCTGGCCGATCGTGTCGAGCAGCGCACCGGGCGCGATCATCGCGTCACTGCGCAGCAGATACCGGACATAGGCCGCGGCGTCGTAACAGACGCCGCCGGACACGTATTCGTTGATGTCGGCCATGCCGAACATCAGCGCCTGCGCGTGCTTCTGCCGTTCGGCGAAACCGGATTGGGCGACGTGCCCGCCTAACTGGCTCAGTTGCATGGGTGGCTCCTCGTGAAGAAGCAGGACGTCATCGTCCTGCCGACGCAATAACGTCATATGTTATTACGATATCCGGCCACGCCCGCATTCCGGCCCGGGCGTCACGGCATGCGGGCGGCCGATGCCGGCGCGGCAGCGGCCGCATCGGGATTCGGCGTGAGCCGCAGGCGCACGCGCAACGGCTGCAGCATGTCGGGCGGCGGCGGTTCCGCCAGCGGGCCGGCCGTGAGCAGTTGCCGCAGTGTCGCGTCTGCATCGGGATCGCCGAGCGACGCGAATTCGACACGCGTGACGGCGCCGTTCGGGCCGATCCACGCGCGCACGACGATCGCGGGCGGCGGCGCGGCGGCGCTCGCGTTCAGCACGCGCGCCTCGAGATAGCGGTGCAGCCGATCGGCCGCGTCGCCGTCGGCTTCGAGCCACGTCTGGAACTGCTGCCCGGCAAGCTGTCCGTAGCGCATCCATGCCTGCGGCACGTCGGTCGTCTGCGCGACGGCCGGCGCGATACCCAAAACAAGCGCCCACCCGACGACGATCGCCCGCCATCCGCCGGATACGCGCCATTCCTGCCTTCGCTTCATTCCGCCTCCCGTTTCGACGATGAGCCGTCGTGCCGCGCGACATCGCCCGCGC
>NZ_QMFZ01000066.1:0-26692 GCF_003294055.1 Burkholderia reimsis | reverse complement strand
GCGGGGGGCTCAGCGCAGCGTGCGCGGGCCCTGCGGCGTGTCGAATTCGGCGACGAGCGCGGGCGGGCCGTCGGCGGCTTCGAGGTCGAGCAGGTGGGCGGCGCCGAGCCAGTCGAGCTGCTCGCGGATCGCGTCCGCGCGTGGGTGGACGCCCTTGAGCGCCTTCAGCGCGACGCCGTCGCCCGGCAGCGATTCGGACGGGTGGCGCGTGCTGTCCCACTGGATCAGCGACGGCACGAGGCCGTCGCCCGCGCCTTGCCACGCGGGGAACGCGCCGTCGTCGGGCACGGTGAGGCCCCAGCTCAGGTCGCCGCGCCGCATCGCGACGACCGGCGCGATGCGTGCCGGGTACTGGCTCTGCCACAGCGCGAGCTGGCGCGGCCGGTCGACGCGCGCGACCCAGTGCGCGAGAAACGGGCCTTGCGCGAGCCGCGCGTGCATGGCCGGCTCGTCGAGCGCGAACAGCCGGGCGCGCGGCGGCTCGGCGCCGTCGTTCGGCGCCGGCGCGTCGGGGTCGATCGCGATCACCTCGAGGTACAGCCCGCCCCACGCGCCGAACAGCGCATTGTGGGTGCGCATCAGCGGGTGGCGGCCGCCGCCGGCCGGTTCGATGCCGAGCGCGTCGGCGACATGGCGTACGCCTTCGTCGAGCGTGCGCGCGGCGATCACGAGATGGTCGAGTGTCAGGGAGCGGGCTGGCATGAACGTCGGTCGGGAAGCGAAAGTGTCATGGTGGGCAGGCGAGGCGCCGGGCGGTGGCCGGCCCGGCCGGTGTACCGGCCGCGATGCGGGCCGGTGGGCGCGGTGCCGGGTGCGGCGGTGCCGGAACGGCGGCCGCATGGTCGCCGATTCGGTCAACTGTAATCGTCGCTACCGGCACAGTAACGGTACAATCGGCGCGATACCCTTCGGTACAGTTGGAGCTGCCGCCCATGTCCACCGTTCCACTCGCCCAGATTCCCGTGCCGCACGATACGGCCACGCTCACGCTCGTCGACCAGCTGGTCCAGTGGGCGCGGCGGCGTATCGACGAACGCGTGTTCCGGCCCGGCATGCGAATGCCGTCGATCCGCAAGCTCGCGCTCGACAAGAGCGTATCGCGCTTCACCGTCGTCGAGGCCTATGAGCGGCTCGTCGCGCAGGGTTATCTCGACTCGCGGCGCGGCTCCGGTTTCTACGTGCGCGAGCGCACGGCCGCCGGCCCGCAGCCGGCCGACAGCGTCGCGCGCGTGGCCGAGGCCGCGCCGGTGCACAACACGATCGACGTTGTCTGGCTGCTGCGCAACATGCTGCACACCGTCAGCCCGGAAAAGGGGCCGGGTCTCGGTTATCTGCCGGGCCGCTGGCTCGACGGCGAACTGATTACCGGCGCGCTGCGCGCGCTCGGGCGCCAGTCCGGCGCGCAGATGCTCGGCTTCGGCACCGCGCAGGGCTTCCTGCCGCTGCGCCAGCAACTGCAGACGCGCCTCGCCGAAGTCGAGATCGGCGCGAAACCCGAGCAGATCGTGCTCGTCTCGGGGATCACGCAGGCGATCGACCTGATTTCGCGGATCTACATGCGGCCTGGCGACGCGGTGATCGTCGGCGATCCGGCCTGGTTCCAGATGTTCGGGCGTTTCGCGGCGCAGGGCGCGCAACTCGTCGGGATGCCTTACACGCCGGACGGCCCCGATCTCGACGCGCTCGAGACGCTGGTGCAGATGTGGCGGCCGAAGATGCTCGTGATCAACTCGGTGCTGCAGAACCCGACCGGCACGTCGCTGTCGGCCGCGCAGGCGTTCCGGATCCTGAAGCTCGCGGAGGCGTACGACTTCCTCGTCGTCGAGGACGACGTGTACGGCGACCTGTGCCCGCCGAGCTATCCGGCCACGCGCCTCGCGAGCCTCGACCAACTGAAGCGCGTGATCTACCTCGGCAGCTATTCGAAGACGCTCGCGGCGAACCTGCGGGTCGGCTATGTCGCGTGCGCGCCGGAGATCGCGAAGGCGGTCACCGACCAGAAGATGCTGGTCGGGATGACGACGCCCGAGCTCAACGAGCGCGTGCTCTACAAGATCCTGACCGAAGGGCATTACCGGCGCCACGTCGAGCGGCTGCGCGCGCGGCTCGACGGCGTGCGCGACAAGACCGCGCGGATGCTCGAGCGCACCGGGCTCGGCCTCTTCACGATGCCGGCGGCCGGGATGTTCCTGTGGGCCGACACGGGTGTCGACTCCGACGCGCTCGCGGCGGTCGCGCACGAGGCCGGCTTTCTGCTGACGCCGGGCAGCCTGTTCTCGCCGCAGCAATCGCCGTCGACGTGGATGCGCTTCAACGTCGCGAACTGCGGCGATCCGGCGCTGCCGGGGCTGCTGTCGCGCTATATCGATTCGGCCGTACGCCGCGCGTCGTAACCGGGCGCCGCACGCCGGCCCTTGAAATCGGGCGTGCGATCCCCAGATACGCGCGCAAACCGCTTGCGCCAGGCGGTGGCCCTCCAGGGCCGTCCGGCATCGCGCGCCGGGCTGCGCCACACCATTCAAGTTCAAGTAAGAGGAAACAGCATCCATGGCACATGAAACGATGAGCTTCCAGGCAGAGGTCAAGCAACTTCTCCACCTGATGATCCATTCGCTCTACAGCAACAAGGAAATCTTCCTGCGCGAACTGGTGTCGAACGCGTCCGACGCGGCCGACAAGCTGCGTTTCGAGGCGCTCGCGGACAACGCGCTGTACGAGAACGATCCGAACCTGCGCATCCGCATCGGCTTCGACAAGGCCGCACGCACGATCACGATCGAGGACAACGGCATCGGCATGAGCCGCGACGAGGCGATCGCGAACCTCGGCACGATCGCGCGTTCGGGCACCAAGGAATTCTTCACGAAGCTGTCCGGCGACCAGCAGAAGGACGCGGCGCTGATCGGCCAGTTCGGCGTCGGTTTCTACTCGGGCTTCATCGTCGCGGACAAGATCACCGTCGAGACGCGCCGCGCGGGCCTGCCGGCGAACGAAGCCGTGCGCTGGGAAAGCGCGGGCGAGGGCGACTTCACGATCGACGCGATCGAGCGCGCGCAGCGCGGCACGACGATCACGCTGCACCTGCGCGAAGGCGAGGACGAGCTGCTGTCGTCGCACCGCCTGAAGTCGATCATCCAGAAGTATTCCGATCACATCGCGCTGCCGATCCTGATGCAGAAGGAAGAGTGGGATCAGGAAAAGGGCGAGATGGTCCTGAAGGACGAGGACGAGACCGTCAACCAGGCGAGCGCGCTGTGGACGCGTTCGAAGAGCGACGTCACCGACGAGCAGTACACGCAGTTCTACCAGCACATCGCGCACGACCACCAGGATCCGCTCACGTGGACCCACAACCGCGTCGAGGGCCGCAGCGAATACACGCAGCTGCTGTTCGTGCCGGCGCACGCGCCGTTCGACCTGTGGAACCGCGACTACCGCGGCGGCCTGAAGCTGTACGTGAAGCGCGTGTTCATCATGGACGACGCCGAGCAGCTGCTGCCGCAATACCTGCGCTTCGTGAAGGGCGTCGTCGATTCGGCCGACCTGCCGCTGAACGTGTCGCGTGAAATCCTGCAGGAAAGCCGCGACGTGAAGGCGATCCGCGAAGGCGTGACCAAGCGCGCGCTGTCGATGCTCGAGGAACTCGCGAACGCGGAAGAGGATGCCGGCAAGGAGAAGTACAAGACGTTCTGGGGCGCGTTCGGCCAGGTGCTGAAGGAAGGCCTCGGCGAGGATCACGCGAACCGCGAGCGCATCGCGAAGCTGCTGCGCTTCGCGTCGACGCACGGCGACACCGATGCGCAGGACGTGTCGCTCGCCGACTACGTGTCGCGCATGAAGCCCGAGCAGAGCAAGATCTACTACGTGACGGCCGATACGTGGCAGGCCGCGAAGAACAGCCCGCACCTCGAAGTGTTCCGCAAGAAGGGTGTCGAGGTGCTGCTGCTGACCGACCGCGTCGACGAATGGATGCTGTCGTTCCTGCATGAATTCGACGGCAAGCCGCTCGCGAGCGTGGCGCGCGGCGATCTCGACCTCGGCGAGCTGAACGACGAAGAGAAGAAGGCGCAGGAAGAAGCGGGCGAGGCGATCAAGCCCGTCGTCGAGAAGATGAAGGAAGCGCTCGGCGACAAGGTGAAGGAAGTGCGCGTCACGTTCCGCCTGACCGATTCGCCGTCGTGCCTCGTCGCCGACGACAACGACATGAGCGGCTACCTGCAGCGGATGCTGAAGGCGGCCGGCCAGAATGCGCCGGCGATGCAGCCGATCCTCGAGATCAACCCGGAGCACGCGCTCGTCAAGCAACTGAAGGCCGACAGCGCCGATTTCGGCGACTGGGCCCATCTGTTGTTCGATCAGGCGCTGCTGGCCGAAGGCGGCATGCTGGACGATCCGGCGAGCTTCGTGAAGCGGACCAACGCGCTGCTGCTGTCGCGCGCCGCGTGAACGCGCGCTTGCGATTCGACGGCGGCCAGGCCGGCTGGCGCGAGACGCCGCGGCCTGGCTGCACGCTCGACCAGCGCGACTGGCTGACGCGCGGCGGATCGCTGACTGCGCACCTCGCGCGGCTCGGCCGCGTGAACGTGCGGGTGACGCGCGAGGGCGTCGACTGCCCGTGGTTCGACGAGCCGGACGCGCTCGCCAGTTCGCCGCGCGCGCCGATGTGGGTGCGCGAGGTGATCCTGTCGGTCGACGGCACGCCTTTTGTTGCCGCGCACAGCATCGCGCCGCTCGCGGCCAGCAAGGGCGTGTGGCAGGCAATGCGGCGGCTGCGCACGCGGCCGCTGGCCGAGTTGCTGTACAGCGATCCGCAGGTCGAACGTTCCGCGCTCGTCAGCCGGCGCGTGATCGCCGGCCATCCGCTGTACGCGCTCGCGAGCCATGCGCTCGGCGCGGGCGTGCGCGCGCCGCATGCGTTCACCGCGCGGCGTTCGGTGTTTCAGCGTCACGGCAAGCCGTTGATGGTCACCGAATGCATGTTGCCGGCGCTGTGGCGTCATCTCGATGCGCACGGCGACGGGCCCCGGTCCGTCGGGCCGCGTGGAGACGCGTGATGCTGCAGGGGTTTGCGCCGGTCGTCGGGCCGGAAACGCACACGATGATCCTCGGCAGTTTTCCGGGCGAGGCGTCGCTCGACGCCGCGCAGTATTACGCGCATCCGCGCAACCAGTTCTGGCGGTTGCTGGGGGCGGTGCTCGGCGAGCCGACGCTTCATGAACTGCCGTACGATGCGCGGCTCGCGTGTGTGCTTTCGCATGGCATCGGCATCTGGGACGTCCTCGATGCGTGCCATCGCCAGGGTAGTCTCGACTCGGCCATCCGGAATGCGAAGCCGAACGACTTCGAATCGTTGCGGGACCATGCGCCGTTGCTGAAGCGCGTGTGCTTCAACGGCAAGACGGCAGGGCGGTTCGCCGACGTGATCGGCCAGGCCGGGTACGAGACGCTCGTGCTGCCTTCATCGAGCCCGGCGAATGCGATGTTGTCGTTCGAGCAGAAGCTGGAATTCTGGCGCCGAATGATCTCTTGATGAGCACGGCGCTGCCGTCAGGCTGCGAATACGACTTCGATGTGCCCCTCGATTTCCGAATGACGGTCGGGTCCGACGACGATCTGCACGTCGCGCCCGAGCTTCGCCAGACACTCGATCATCTTCGTTTCGCTCACGCCGCGAAACTGTCCGCGCAGCATGTTCGACAGTTTCGGTTGCGTCATGCCGAGCAATCGCGCGGCATGCTGCTGCGTCCATTTGCGCGCCTTGATGATCTCGGCGATCTTGGCGGCGAGTTGCGCCTTCACAAGCATTTCGTCGGCATCGCGCCTACCCAGATCGGCGTAGACGTTACCGCTGCCCTGCTCGATTTCGATCATCGACTTTCTCCTTTTGCGTGCGCTTCGGCTGCTTTCAGGCGTTCACGGATCAGATCGACGTCCGGCTTCGGTGATCCATCGATGAATATATCCCTATTTGGGTATATTTTCGAGGTGCGCGCGCGGGAACCTGGTGCGGCAGTTCGGCTGCGGCGTCAGGCGCGGGACAAGCTGGGGGAGCGCCGACGGGCGAAGCCGGTTCGGCATCGGGATGCGTGTCGAGCCTGACCGTCAATCGTCCTTGCCCCAACGCCACCCGGGCTTCTCGCCCTTGAGCCAGCACACGGCAATCAGCAGCGCGACCAACGCCACGATGCAAATGGCGTAGGCGAACGGCGATCGGTGAGGCGGCGCGAGCCACGCACTCGCGATGATCCCGAGCGCGAACAGCACCAGCACGACCCAGCCCTGCCACGCAACCGGCCATCCCCAGCCCCATCCGTAGCGTTTCGCCGGAAACCAGATCTTCCTGTCGGTTGAGGTCATGTTTCCTCCTTCGCGCGATGAATTCTGTGTATCGCCAACGGGATTCGAAGTCGGGTGCAGCCGGGCGTACCTCGCGGCCGCCATCCCCCACCAATGCTATCCTCTCGTCCGCTAAAACCAGCGTCACCCAGCGAGATTCAATCATGACCCGACTGATCAAGCGCGCGTCCGCCGAGGCGCGCGCGTTCAAGAATCGCAAGCCGTCCGCCTACAACGGCTCCGAAAAACTCCAGCCGCCGCGCGTGAAGCGCCGCCCGGACATCGACGAACACGACGACGTGCCCGTGCTCGAAGCGCCGCGCAAGCCGCGCTTCGCGCCCGTCACGTTCTCGGAAGAGGGCGGCGTGCGCTTCCTGCACTTCGGCACCGAGTGGGTACAGGGCGCGATGCGGATTTCGAAGCCGCTGCACATCGAGCTCGAATACGCGCAGCAGATGATGGCGTGGCTGCTGTTCCTCGAAACGCCCGGGCGGATCGTCCAGCTCGGGCTCGGCACCGGCGCGCTGACCAAGTTCTCGCACCGCTTCCTCCCGCAAGCGAAGGTCGAGGCCGTCGAGCTGAACCCGGCCGTGATCGTCGCCGCGCGCACGATGTTCGCGCTGCCGCCCGACGATGCGCGTCTCGCCGTGCATGAAGCCGACGCATGGGACTTCGTCAACGACCCGGCCAACCGCGGCACGACGGGCGCGATCCAGATCGACCTGTACGATGCGACCGCGCGCGGCCCGGTGCTCGACAGCGTCGCGTTCTACCGTGCGGTGCGCGGCTGTCTTGCCGACGCGGGCATCGCGACGATCAACCTGTTCGGCGACCATCCGAGCTTCGTGCGCAACATGAAGCACCTGAACGCGGCGTTCGATCATCGCGTGATCGCGCTGCCGGAAGTGCATGACGGCAACCGGATCGCGATCGCGTTCTCGGGCCCCGTGCTCGACGTGTCGTTCGCGCAGCTCGACGCGCGTGCGAAGCTGATCGAGGACACGCTGAAGCTGCCCGCACGCAAGTGGGTGAAAGCTTTGAAAGAAACGGCCGGCGCGCGCGATACCTCGTTCGCGATCTGACGCTTCAGGCACCGGCGGCAGGCCGGTGCAACCACGCGACAAGGGGCGGATCACATCGGGTTCGCCCCCGCTTGACCGCGTGCTCGCGGCTCCTATACTGGCGCGAAGCCAGGGGAGCCGCAGCCTACCCGTTTTGCGCTCCTCTCGGCGCCGTACCCGCTCAACAAGATCGATAACCGGGAAAGAAGAGGAGACGTCATGGCTCACGATGCCGACGCCAACCGGGCCGCCAAGCGCTGGCTCTGGCTGCTGGTACTGCCGTTGATCGCGATGGTCTGGGTACCGTCGTACAGCAAGATCGAACCGCAGATGTTCGGTTTTCCGTTTTTCTACTGGTACCAGCTGCTTTGGGTCTTCATCAGCGCGGTGATCACCGCGTTCGTGTACTTCAAGACCAAGAACGCGTGGAAGGCGAGCGGCCCGCAGGGAGGTGCACGATGAATCTCGGCGCAACCTTCGTCTTCGTCCTGCTGTTCATCGGCGTCACGATCATCGGTTTCCTGGCCGCGAACTGGCGGCGCGGCGATCTCGCCCATCTCGACGAATGGGGCCTCGGCGGACGCCGCTTCGGCACGATCGTCACGTGGTTCCTGCTCGGCGGCGACCTCTATACGGCGTACACCTTCGTCGCGGTGCCCGCGCTCGTGTTCGGCGCCGGCGCGATGGGTTTCTTCGCACTGCCCTATACGATCCTGATCTATCCGTTTGCGTTCGTCGTGTTCCCGAAGCTGTGGAGCATCGCGAAGCGGCACGGCTACGTGACGGCCGCCGACTTCGTCAACGCGCGCTACGGCAGCCGGATGCTCGCGCTCGCGATCGCGGTGACGGGCATCGTCGCGACGATGCCGTACATCGCGCTGCAGCTCGTCGGCATCGAGGTGGTGATCGGCGCGCTCGGCTTCGACACGACCGGCTTCGTCGGCGACCTGCCGCTGATCATCGCGTTCGCGATCCTCGCCGCGTACACGTACACGTCGGGCCTGCGTGCGCCCGCGATGATCGCGATCGTCAAGGACATCCTGATCTACATCACGATCGCCGCGGCGGTCATCGTGATCCCGGCCAAGCTCGGCGGCTTCGGACACATCTTCGCGAGCGTGCCGCCGGCCAAGCTGCTGCTGAAGGCGCCCGACGCGATGAGCCTGAACGGCTACAGCGCGTACGCGACCCTCGCGATCGGTTCGGCGCTCGCGTTGTTCCTGTATCCGCACTCGGTCACGGCGATCCTGTCGTCGTCGTCCGGCAACTCGATCCGCCGCAACATGGCGATGCTGCCCGCGTACTCGTTCGTGCTCGGCCTGCTCGCGCTGCTCGGCTACATGGCGCTCGCGTCGGGCGTGAAGGACATGCCGCAGTACGCGCCGTACTTCAAGGCGTTCGGCCCGAACTTCGCGGTGCCCGCGCTGTTCCTCGAGTATTTCCCGTCGTGGTTCGTCGGCGTCGCGTTCGCGGCGATCGGCATCGGCGCGCTGGTGCCGGCGGCCATCATGTCGATCGCCGCCGCTAACCTGTACACGCGCAACATTCACCGCGAGTTCGTGAACCGCAACATGTCGCACGAGCAGGAGACGCACGTCGCGAAGCTCGTGTCGCTGATCGTGAAGGTCGGCGCGGTCGCGTTCATCCTCGGGCTGCCGCTGACCTACGCGATCCAGCTGCAGCTGCTCGGCGGGATCTGGATCATCCAGACGCTCCCCGCGATCGTGCTCGGCCTCTATACGCGCGTGCTCGACCATCGCGGCCTGCTGGCCGGCTGGGCGGCCGGCATCGTGTGCGGCACGTGGATGGCGATTTCGCTGAAGCTGGCCGGGTCGATCTTCACGATCCACCTGTTCGGTCTCGCGATTCCCGGCTACGCGGCCGTGTGGTCGCTGATCGTGAACCTGGTGGTGGCGGTGGTGGTGAGCGTGCTGGTGCGCGTGATGGGCATGGCGCATGCGGAGGATCGCACGCGGCCGGAGGATTATCTCGACGTCGTCGAAGGCTGAGACGGACGACGCGCGGTAACGAAAACGCCCGCCCCCTTGCGGTGGCGGGCGTTTTTTTCATCAGCCCTGCGCGCGTTTCGCGAGATCCTCGCGCTGCGACAGGTCTTCGACGTTGACCATCCAGTGCACGCCGAAGCGATCCTTGGCCATCCCGAAGCCGAGCGCCCAGAACGTCTTGCCGAACGGCATCGTCACTTCGCCGCCGTCGGCGAGCGCATTGAACAGCTTCTGGCCTTCCTCGACCGTCTCCGGGTTCAGCGACAGCGAATAGCCGGCGTGCGCGGCGCCTGCCGGCTGGCTGCAGTCGCCGTCCGAGCACATGATCATTGAGTCGCCGATCGTGAAGCTCGCGTGCATCACCTTGTCGGCCATCTCCGGCGCCATCGGGTAGTCGGGATTCGGCGGCGCGTCCTTGAAGTGCATCTTGAACATCGTCTTCGCACCGAGTGCCTTTTCGTAGAACTGAAGGGCTTCGTCGGCGCGACCGTAGAACGTCAGGTACGGTTGAACTTGCATCGTTGTCTCCTGTGATGGGCCGGCCTGCGCATCTGCGCGGGTTCGGCGTCGTACAAGACTGACCGGGAAAAGGGGGCATCGGGAGGCGGCCGCCGCACCCGTGACGTGGATTGTAGTGCGCGTGCCTGACGATGGAATGAAAAATAAAAACGGCCGCGAACATGACGTTCGCGGCCGTGTGCGTCGTGCCTGCTGACGGCTGTTGTCAGTGTTACTGACCGCCGCTGACGCGTATCGCGGCTCAGCGCAGCGAGTCGATCAGCTTCTCGAGCTTCACCGCATCGGCGGCGAATACACGGATGCCTTCGGCGAGCTTTTCGGTTGCCATCGCGTCGTCGTTCAGCTGGAAGCGGAACGCTGCCTCGTCGATCGCGACGCGCGCGGCGGGCTTGTCGTGCAGCGCTTCCGGCGACAGCTTGCGCGTGACCGTCTCGTTGCTGTCCTGCAGCTTCTGCAGCAAATCGGGACTGATCGTCAGCAGGTCGCAGCCGGCGAGTTCGGTGATCTGGCTGGTCGTGCGGAAGCTCGCGCCCATCACTTCGGTCTTGTAGCCGAACGTCTTGTAGTACGTGTAGATGCGGCGCACCGACTGCACGCCCGGATCGTTCGCGCCACCGTCCTTCTCTTCATTCCACTCCGCGCCGGCCTGCTTCTTGAACCAGTCGTAGATGCGGCCGACGAACGGCGAGATCAGCTGCGCGCCGGCTTCCGCGCAGGCAGCGGCCTGAACGAGCGAGAAAAGCAGGGTCATGTTGCACTTGATCCCGTCCTTCTGCAGCACTTCGGCCGCGCGGATGCCCTCCCACGTCGACGCGAGCTTGATCAGGATACGCTCGCGGCCGATGCCGGCTGCTTCGTACAGCTTGATGAGTTCGCGACCCTTGTCGATCGAGCGCTGGGTGTCGAACGACAGGCGCGCGTCGACCTCGGTCGACACGCGGCCGGGGATCAGCTTCAGGATCTCGGTGCCGAATGCGATCAGCAGGCGGTCGATGATGAAGTCGGTGCTTTCGTTGCGATGATCGCGGACGGTTTTCTCGAGGATCGGCTTGTATGCGTCCTTCTGGACGGCCTTCAGGATCAGCGAAGGGTTCGTGGTCGCGTCCTGCGGCTGGTATTGCGCAAGCTGCTGGAAATCGCCCGTGTCGGCGACGACGGTCGTGTACTGCTTCAGCTGGTCGAGTGCGGTAGTCATGGCGATTCGGAAGAAGGGCGCAAGGCGCCGGGTTCTCACGGGCCGCGCGAGCGCGGCGGCGAAGCGAAGCGGCGCCGGGCGCCGCTTCCAAGCCATCATTCTAGGCCCGATTCGCGTCGAGCACGTTTTGGCATGTCCGGCGAGCGCCGTGCCGCATTACGCGGGGCGGCGCGCGTTCAGGATCACCTGCGTGACGATGCCCGCGACGAGCCCCCAGAAGGCCGAGCCGATCGACAGCAGCGTGAGGCCCGACGCGGTGACCATGAACGTGACGAGCGCGGCTTCGCGCTGCTTCACGTCCTGCATCGCGTTCGCGAGGCCGCTCATGATCGAGCCGAACAACGCGAGCGCGGCGACCGACACTACGAGCGCCTTCGGCAGCGCCGCGAACAGCGCGGCGATCGTCGCGCCGAAGACCCCGGCAACCAGGTAGAACAGGCCGCACCACACGGCGGCCGTGTAACGTTTCGCGTGATCCTCGTGCGCTTCCGGGCCCGTGCAGATCGCGGCCGTGATCGCCGCGAGGTTCACGCCGTGCGAGCCGAACGGCGCGAGCAGCAGCGATGCGAGGCCGGTGGTCGCGATCAGCGGCGACGACGGGGTCCGATAACCGTCCGCGCGCAGCACCGCGATGCCCGGCACGTTCTGCGACGCCATCGCGACGACGAACAGCGGAACGCCGATGCTGACGATCGACGCGATCGAGAACGCCGGCATCGTAAACACGGGTTTCGCGAACGCGATGTGAAAGCCGCTGAAGTCGAGCAGGCCGAGGCCGCCGGCCACCGCCGTGCCGACGATCAGCGTCGTCACGATCGCATAGCGCGGCGCGAGCCGCTTGACGATCAGGTACGTGAAGAACATCGCGAGCACGAGCGCGGTCTGGAACTGCGCGGCGCGGAAGATCTCGATGCCGATCTCGAACAGGATACCCGCGAGCAGGGCGGCGGCGATGCCGGCCGGAATCTTGCGCATCAGCGTGTCGAACAGCCCGCTCACGCCGACGGCCGTCAGCAGCACCGCGCACACGACGAACGCGCCGATCGCCTCGGCGTAGGGCACGCCGGGCAGCGACGCGATCAGCAGCGCGGCGCCGGGCGTCGACCACGCGACGACGACGGGCGCGCGAAAACGCAGCGACAGGCCGATCGTCGTCAGCGCCATGCCGATCGACAGCGCCCAGATCCACGACGAGATCTGCGCATCGGTGAGGTGGGCGGCGCGGCCGGCCTGGAACATCAGCACGAGCGAGCTCGTGTAGCCGGTCATCATCGCGACGAAGCCGGCGACGAGCGCGGACACGGATGTATCGGCGAAAAAGCGGCGGCCGCCGGCGCGGCTGGCGCTCGCGGTGGGCGAGGGGTTCATGCTCTCTCCGGGGGGAGGCCGCCCGGAGGCGACCTTCGTGTCTTGG
The DNA here is from genome assembly GCF_003294055.1 of Burkholderia reimsis. Classification (NCBI taxonomy): domain Bacteria; kingdom Pseudomonadati; phylum Pseudomonadota; class Betaproteobacteria; order Burkholderiales; family Burkholderiaceae; genus Burkholderia; species Burkholderia reimsis. The sequence continues at coordinate 14,161 of NZ_QMFZ01000066.1, read as the reverse complement.
TGGGTGTCGTTACTTGCTGAGTGCGCGCATCGCGGTTTCGAGGCCCGCGAGCGTGAGCGGATACATGCGATGGCCGAGCAGGTCGCGGATCACCGCGACCGATTGCCGGTATTCCCATAGCCGCTCGGGCTCCGGGTTCAGCCATGCATGATGGGGGAACTGGTCGGCGAGGCGGCGCAGCCACACGGCGCCGGCTTCCGGGTTGTTGTATTCGACCGAGCCGCCGGGCTGCAGCACTTCGTACGGGCTCATCGTCGCGTCGCCGACGAAGATCAGCTTGTAGTCGGGCGTGAACTTGTGCAGCACGTCCCACGTCGCGGTGCGTTCCGAGTGGCGGCGGCGGTTGTTCTTCCACAGGTGGTCGTACACGCAGTTGTGGAAGTAGAAGAACTCCAGGTGCTTGAATTCGGCCTTCGCGGCCGAGAACAGCTCCTCGGTGCGCTTGATGTGATCGTCCATCGAGCCGCCGACGTCGAGCAGCATCAGCACCTTCACGTTGTTGTGGCGCTCGGGCACCATCCGCAGGTCGAGCCAGCCCGCGTTCGCGGCGGTGCTGCGGATCGTGCCGGGCAGGTCGAGCTCCTCGGCGGCGCCTTCGCGCGCGAAGCGGCGCAGCCGCCGCAGCGCGACCTTGATGTTGCGCGTGCCGATCTCGACGGAATCGTCGTAGTCGCGGTACGCGCGCGCCTCCCACACCTTCACCGCGGTGCGGTTGCCGTTCGACGGGCCGCCGATGCGCACGCCTTCCGGGTTGTAGCCGCCGTGCCCGAACGGCGACGTGCCGCCGGTGCCGATCCACTTGTTGCCGCCTTCGTGGCGCTCCTTCTGCTCGTCGAGCAGCGCCTTCAGGCGCTCCATCAGCTTGTCGAGCCCGCCCATCGCCTCGATCTGCGCCTTCTCCTCCGGCGACAGCTCGCGCTCGAGGCGCTTTTCGAGCCAGTCGAGCGGAATGTCGAATGCATCCGACGGCAGCGCGGACACGCCGTGGAAATACGCGCCGAACGCCTGGTCGAACTTGTCGAAGTACTGCTCGTCCTTGACGAGCGTCATCCGCGCGAGGAAGTAGAACGCGTCGATCGACGGCGAGATCAGCCCGGCCTTCAGCGCTTCGAGCAGCGTCAGGTATTCCTTCACCGAGACGGGCAGCTTGGCTGCGCGCAGCGCGTAGAAGAAATTGAGCAGCATGGCCGGGCCTTCGCGGGTGAGGGGGATTACCGGTTGTGCCGGTTCATGTAGACGAGCCGTTCGAGCAGGCTCAGATCCTGCTCGTTCTTCAGCAGCGCGCCCGCGAGCGGCGGCACGATCTGCTTCGCGTCCGCGCCGCGCAGCGCGTCGGCCGGGATGTTCTCGGCGAGCAGCAGTTTCAGCCAGTCGAGCAGCTCGGACGTCGACGGCTTCTTCTTCAGGCCCGACACGCCGCGCAATTCGAAGAAACTCTCGAGCGCCGCGCGCAGCAACTCCTCGCGGATGTCCGGGAAATGGACCGCGACGATCTTCTGCATCGTCGACGGGTCGGGGAACTGGATGTAGTGGAAGAAGCAGCGGCGCAGGAACGCGTCGGGCAGCTCCTTTTCGTTGTTCGACGTGATGATGACGAGCGGGCGGTGCTTCGCGCGGACCGTCTCGCGCGTCTCGTACACGTGGAATTCCATCCGGTCGAGCTCGCGCAGCAGGTCGTTCGGGAATTCGATGTCGGCCTTGTCGATCTCGTCGATCAGCAGCACGCTCGGGTGCTCGGCATCGAACGCCTGCCACAGCACGCCCTTGACGATGTAGTTCGAGATGTCCTTCACGCGCTCGTCGCCGAGCTGCGAATCGCGCAGCCGCGACACGGCGTCGTATTCGTACAGGCCCTGCTGCGCCTTGGTGGTCGACTTGATGTGCCACTGCAGCAGCGGCATGTCGAGCGCGGCGGCCACTTCCTCGGCGAGCATGGTCTTGCCGGTGCCGGGCTCGCCCTTGATCAGCAGCGGGCGTTGCAGCGTCAGCGCGGCATTGACCGCGAGCTTCAGATCGTCGGTGGCGACGTAGTGCGAGGACCCTTCGAAACGCATGGCGGCGCTCTTCTCAATCGGGGAAAAAAACCCAGTATAAGTCAGAAGGGCTGTCCGGTTGGGCCGCGCCCGCGTATCGTTGCGGGACTGTGGCGGGGCGCCTTGTGGACGCGTTCCCCGCCGACGCGGTACAATCTGGCCGTTTTTTTTGGCCTGCGTGGCGACCGACAAGCAAAACGGCGCGGGCCGTTGCCGCTTCGGCGCCAGTTTCCCCTCAAGCTAGGTTACAAGAGCTATGAACAAATTCGTCGGCAAACACGTCGTTGTCGCAGCGCTCGTGGCGCTCGCGGGCAGCGCGCAGGCGGCCGGTGTGGTCGGCAACCCGAAGGACGGGGCGAGCAAGGTCGCCATGTGCATCGGTTGCCACGGCATCCAGGACTACCGCGCGGCGTACCCGGAGGTCTACCGGGTGCCTGTCCTCGGCGGCCAGAACCAGCAATATCTCGAGAACGCGCTGAAGGCCTACCGCAAGAAGGATCGTCACTTCCCGTCGATGAATGCGATCGCCGGTTCGCTGACGGACCAGGACATCGCGGATCTGTCGGCGTACTACGCCGCCCAGAAGGCCGACTCGAAGGACAACCCCTACAAGTAAGCGCGCGCCGCCGATCTCTCCGGCGGGACAGGAGCATTCATGAACAACGCATTCAAGACGGCGGCGGTTGCACTGGCGGCCGGCCTCGCGATCGGTACCGCGCACGCGGCGGACATCACGAAGGGCAAGGAACTGGTCGAATCGCACAACTGCGCGGCCTGCCACGGCGCGCAGATGAACAAGCCGATCAACGCCGAATATCCGCGCCTCGCCGGCCAGCATGCCGACTACCTCGTGTGGGCGATGCGCCAGTACCAGATGGGGCTGACGAACCCGCTGATCGGCCGCAACAACGCGATCATGCAGGCACAGGTGCAGAGCCTGTCGGTCAGCGACATGAAGGACATCGCGGCCTACATCGAGTCGCTGAAAGAGACCGATCTCGTGTTCAAGAAGTAAGCGCGACGGGCCCGGCGGGCCCGCGCAGCAAGGATACCCCGCCCCGGCGGGGTATTTTTTTGCCCGCGCGCCGGCGCCTGCAGGCCGCCGCGGCGGCGCTCAGTCGCGCGATGCGCGGCGCAGGATGCGCTGCAGGTATGCGTCGGTATCGGGTGGCGTGTTCGTGCGCTGGGCTTCCCAGATCGTCTCGCCGAGGCATTCCATGATCACGTGCTGCGCGTCGTGGGTCGAGTCGAGCTTCGCCGCGAGCTTGTCGTGCGCGGCGCGGATGCCGGGCGGCTGGTCGATCGACAGCTGCTCGCTGATCGCGAGATGCATCGACAGGTGCAGGAACGGGTTCGTGCGGCCTTCCTCGGGCGTGTACTCGCGCGCGGAGGCGCCATCGGCGTCGGCGAGTTCGTCGTGGTATTCGGGATGCTCGACGATCCAGTCGGCTGCCATCGCTTCCAGCGGCGTCAGGATCTCGCCGGCGCGCTGCTTGCGCCAGGTCTCGGTGAAAAAGCGACGCACTTCGTCGCGGCTTGGATTGAACATGGTGGGGAAACGTCGTGATTCGGACGGCTGGATGCCGCGTCGCGCATTGTACGCCGGGTCGGCGGGCGGCGCTGGCGGCGGGTTGGCGCAATCGCGTGGCCGCAGCGGCGGTGGCCCGCGGGCCCTGCGGATGCGCGGCACGGGCCGGTGAGGTGCGCCGCCGGTGCCGGGTAACGGGTAAGTGCGGGGTAAGTGCGGGGTAAGCGCGGGGTAAGCGCGGGCTAGGCTCGTGGCCGCCGCGCCGCTACACTCCACCGTTTCCCGTCACCGTTCCGTTCTCATCCGTTCCGTCATGACCGCCACCGCCCGCCCATCGTCCGCTGCCCTGCAGGGCACGCTCTACGTCGCGTTGTCCGCCGCCGCGTTCGGCGCGATGGCGATCTTCGGCCGCTACGCGTATGCGGCCGGTGTCGACGTGCTCGGGCTGCTGATCGTGCGCTTCGCGATCGGCGGTGCGGTGCTCGCCGCGATCGCACGGCATCGCCGCGTCACGTGGCCGCGCGGGCGCGCGCTCGCGCCGCTCGTGGCGATGGGCGCGCTCGGCTACGTCGGGCAGTCGTTCTGCTACTTCAGCGCGCTGCAACACGCGCAGGCGAGCCTTGTCGCGCTGCTGCTGTACCTGTATCCGGCCTTCGTCACGCTGCTGGCCGCGTGGTGGCTCGGCGAGCACCTCACGCGCGCGAAGGCGGTCGCACTGGTGCTGTGCGTCGCGGGTTCGGCGCTGATGGTCGGCGGCGGGCATGGCGAGCCGCTCGGGATCGCGCTCGCGCTGGCTGCCGCGGTGATCTATTCGCTGTACATCGTCGGCGGCACGAAGGCGACGCGCGGCGTCGATCCGCTCGCGACCACCGCGATCATCTGCCTGTCGGCGACCGCGATGCTCGTGGCGATCGCCGTCGTGCGGACCGCGGCGTTCGGCGCGCCGCCGCGCTGGCCCGCGACGGCCGGCGGCTGGGCGTCGATGCTTGCGATCGCGCTCGTGTCGACGGTCGCGGCGATGATCGCGTTCTTTGCCGGGCTCGAACGGCTTGGGGCCGCGCGCACGTCGATGCTGTCGACGCTCGAACCGGTCGTGACGGTCGCGCTGGCGGCGCTGCTGTTCGGCGAGGCGCTGTCGCCGCTGCAGTGGGCGGGCGGTGTCGCGATCCTGGCCGCCGTGCTGGCGCTGGTGCGCGCGGGCGGCGCGGCGGCCGACGACGCGACCGCGACCTCCAACGCCTAGTCGGGAAGGGGGAAGCGGCGGCGGCGCGGATGGCTACGCGCTGTCGCGGCCGCGAGTGGCCGGCGGAGGGCGGCTGGTGGGGTGTGCGTCAAGCGTCGGGCGTCGGGCCACATGGCGTCCGGCGGTTTGCGGCAGGTCGGCCGCGGTTGCGCGTCACTCGTTGGGTGGCGGGGTCTTCGGCCTGAATTCGCACAGCGGCTCGATCGCGCAATGCCAGCATTCGGGCTTGCGCGCCTTGCACACGTAGCGACCGTGCAGGATCAGCCAGTGATGCGCGTCCTGCAGGAACTCCCTCGGCGTGAACTTCTCGAGCGCGGCCTCGACGGCGCGCACGTCCTTGCCCGGCGCGAGCCCCGTGCGGTTCGCGACGCGGAAGATGTGCGTGTCCACCGCGATCGTCGGCTGGCCGAACGCGGTGTTCAACACGACGTTCGCGGTCTTGCGGCCGACGCCCGGCAAGCCTTCCAGCGCTTCGCGATCGGCCGGCACCTCGCCGTCGTAGCGGTCGAGCAGGATCCGGCACGTCGCGACCACGTTCTTCGCCTTGGTCCGGTACAGGCCGATCGTCTTGATGTACTCGGTGACGCCTTCTTCGCCGAGTGCGACGATTTGTCGCGGGGTGTTCGCGACCGGAAACATCTTCCGCATCGCCTTGTTGACCGATACGTCGGTCGCCTGAGCGGACAGCATCACGGCGATCAGCAGCTCGAACGGCGTCGAGTATTCGAGCTCGGTGGTCGGATGCGGATTGAGGCTCTGCAGCGTTTCGTAGATCGCGCGTCGTTTGCTGGCGTTCATGGAGCGTTCTGGTCGGGCGGTGCGGACGGGCCGCCCGGGCCGTCGTTGCCTGCGTCGTTCTCTTCGTCGTTGCCGCTCGCGGCCGCCGCTTCGGCGTCGCGTTGGGCCTGCTGTTCCGCGAGCCGCTTGCGGCGTGCCTCCGCGGCGTCGATCTGTGCCTGGACGGCCGCGCTCACACCCTCGGTGTTCTTCGGCCCGGCACCTTGCCCGGACAGTTCTTCCTTCTTCTTGCGCGCACGCTCGAGCGCGGCGGCGATGATCGCGCGCTTCTTCGCTTCGGCGTCGTCCGGGGCCGGTGCGGCGGATGGCGTTCCCGCGGGGGCCGCGGCCGGCTTCGCGGCGCTGGCCGCGCGGCGTGCGGCCGCACGCGCTTCGGCGGCTTCGCGTTCGCGGCGCTGGCGCGCGAGCCGCAGGTCGTGGCGTTCGCGCGCGGCATCGGCCTGTTCCTGCGACCACGCGTCCCAGCCGGTGCGTTCACCGGTCACCGGCAGCATCGCGATGCAGTCGACCGGGCAGGGCGGCACGCACAGGTCGCAACCCGTGCACAGCGACTCGACGATCGTGTGCATCTGCTTCGGTGCCCCGACGATCGCGTCGACCGGGCACGCCTGCATGCACAGCGTGCAGCCGATGCACAGGCTTTCGTCGATGAAGGCGACGGCGCGCGGATGTTCGCTGCCGTTCACGGGGTTCAGCGGAATCACGGGCTTGCCGAGCAGGCCCGCGAGGCGCGCGATGCCTTCGGCGCCGCCGGGCGGGCACTGGTTGTAGTTCGCGTCGCCGGCGGCGATCGCCTCGGCGTACGGCCGGCAGCCGTTATAGCCGCACTTCGTGCATTGCGTCTGGGGAAGCAGATCTTCGATGCGATCCGCGAGTGTTTTGGAGTCGGTCACGGTGACAACGGGCGCAGCGGCGCCGAATGGCTCTCGGCCGCTTCGGGCGCGGCCGGAAAGGTTTGCCAAAGCTCGATTATCGCCGATTTCCCGCATTGCGCTGGACGCCGTCTGTGCGCATAATCGAACCGCTTTTTTGCAGGGGCTCAGCAGGAGGGCGGCCGCCCGCGGCGCGCCCGTTCCAGGGCGGCCGGCGCCGAGGCGGTGGGGGTGCCGGTCCGGATCAAGCGGCTCACATAGCAAAACGCCACCATGAATCAGCCAAAAATCAAAAGAGATCCTGAAGGTACGCGCCGCCGCATCCTGATGGCGGCAGCCGAAGAGTTCGCGAGTGGAGGGCTGTTCGGCGCGCGCGTCGACCAGATCGCGCGCCGGGCCGAAACCAACGAGCGCATGCTCTATTACTACTTCGGCAGCAAGGAACAGCTGTTCACGGCCGTGCTCGAACACGCGTTCTCCGCGCTGACCGAGGCCGAGCGCGTGCTCGACCTCGATGGCGTCGCGCCGGTGGAAGCCGTCACGCGGCTCGCGCATTTCGTCTGGGACTACTACCGCGACCATCCGGAACTGCTCAGGCTCATCAACAACGAGAACCTGCACGAAGCGCGCTACCTGCACAAGTCGACGCGGATCCGCGAGATGATGTCGCCGATCGTCGCGAAGCTCGGCAACGTGCTGACGCGCGGCCAGAAGGCCGGGCTGTTCCGCACCGACGTCGATCCGCTGCGCTTCTACGTGACGCTGTCGGGGCTCGGCTACTACATCGTGTCGAACCGCTTTACGCTCGCCGCGACGCTCGGCCGCGATTTCACCGACACCGACGAACGCGCCGAGATGGTCCGCATGAACACCGAGTTGCTGCTCGCGTATCTGCTGCGTCGCTGACGCACCGGCCGGGCTGAAGCGGTCGAAGGATGCAAAAACGCCGCCGTGCGCAGGCAACGGCGGCGTTTTTTCGTCGGAACGCGGTGCGTCAGGCGGCCTTGCGCGTACGCACGGCCTTGACGCGCGGGCCGCTGGCGGCGCGTTTCGCGGCCGGTGCGGCCTTGGCCGGCGCCGCTGCGACTGCCTTGGCGGGGGCCTTCGCGCGCGTGCGCTTCGCCGCGGTGGCGCGCGTCGTTTCGAGCGGCGCATTGCTGGCCGGCACGGCGGAGAGCGTCTTGGGCGCCGGCGCATCCGCGGCATCCTTCGTCGCACCGTGCTTCGGCTCCGGCGCATGCTCGCGGATGAAGTCGCGCAGTTGCGGATAGATGATCGTGCGCCAGCGGCGGCCCGAGAAAATCCCGTAGTGACCGCACTTCTCGGCGGTCAGGCTGCGGCGCTGGTCCTGCGGGATGCCCGTGCACAGCTCGTGCGCGACGTGCGTCTGGCCGCTGCCGGAGATGTCGTCGAGTTCGCCTTCGATCGTCATCAGCGCGGTACGCTTGATGTCCTGCGGACGCACGCGCTCGCCTTCGACATCCCACGTGCCCTCGGCCAGCAGGAATTCCTGGAACACGACGCGGATCGTCTCGAGGTAATACTCCGCGGCCATGTCGAGCACCGCGTTGTATTCGTCATAGAACTGGCGGTGCGCTTCGGCGTCTTCCTCGTCGCCGCGCAGCAGGCTCTGGTAGAAATCCCAGTGCGACTGTGCGTGCCGCTCCGGGTTCATCGCGACGAAACCCGTGTGCTGCAGGAAGCCCGGATACACCTGGCGGCCTTCGCCCGGGTAATTCGCGGGCACCGTGTGGATCACGTTGTTCTCGAACCACGCGGTCGAGTGCTGCGTGGCGAGCGAATTCACCGACGTCGGGCTGCGGCGCGCATCGATCGGGCCGCCCATCATCGTCATCGTGAGCGGTGTGTCCTCGCCGCGGCTCGCCATCAGCGAGATCGCCGCGAGCACCGGCACCGTCGGCTGGCACACCGAGATCACGTGCAGGTTGCGCGCGCCGATGTGACGGATGAATTCCTGGATGTACGCGATGTAGTCGTGCAGGTGGAACGGGCCGACCTCGACCGGCACCATCCGCGCGTCGATCCAGTCGGTGATGTACACCTTGTGATCCTGCAGCAGCGTGCGCACGGTGTCGCGCAGCAGCGTCGAGTGGTGGCCCGACAGCGGCGCGCAGACCAGCACGACCGGCTCGTCCTTCAACTGCGTGACGGCGTCGGCGTCGTCCGAATAACGCTTGAAGCGCAGCAGCCGGCAGAACGGCTTCTCGACGATCGTCTGCTCGACGATCGGGATGTTGTGGCCGTCCTTGACGATCTGGTGAATGTTGAACTCGGGCTTCTCGTAATCCTTGCCGAGCCGGTACATCAGTTCGTACGCGGCGGCCATCCGCGGCGCACCCGGCATCAGCGAGAACGGGCTGGACGGATTGGCGAACGATTTGGACGCGGCCTGGGCCCAGGCCGTCAGCGGGCTCAGCATGGCTCGCTGGAATTCGTGCAGTTGGTAAAGCATGCAGACTACTCCCGCGTGGGGGACGGTGCGCAAGGGCGGCGTAGGGCGTCGCGGCGTGCCGTGTGGGTCAGCGGCCGGCCATGTTGCACTGCAGCCGGACAATCGCGTCGATCATATCGGACAACGATGGGTGGTGCAATGCAACATTTCCCCGATTTTTCATCAAAGTTTTGCGATTTGACGTTCTCTGAACAAGCCGCTCGGGCCCCGTTCAGCGCCCCGTGGCGACGGCCGGTGCCGGCTGGCCGGCCGCGCGCGCCATCGCGTCCTCGTGGTGCATCAGGTTCATCGCGGTATGCACGAGCGCCACGTGCGAGAACGCCTGCGGGAAATTGCCGACGAGCCGCCCGGCCACCGGGTCGTACTCCTCGGCGAGCAGCCCGAGGTCGTTCGACAGCGCGAGCAGCCGGCTGAACAGGCGGTGCGCGTCGTCGATCCGGCCCAGCAGCGCATAGTTGTCGACCAGCCAGAAACTGCACGCGAGAAACGTGCCTTCGCCGGGCGGCAGGCCGTCGTCGTATTCGGTCGTGCGGTAACGCATCACGAGCCCGTCGTGCAGCAACTCCCGCTCGATCGCTTCGACCGTGCCGACGATGCGCGGATCCTCCGGCGGCAGGAAGCCGAGCAGCGGCATCAGCAGCACGCTCGCGTCGAGTTCGTCGCTGCCGTAGCTCTGTGCAAACGCCCGTTTGCTTTCGTGCCATGCGTTGTTGCACACGTCGGCATGGATCTGCTCGCGCAGCGCGCGCCAGCGGTCGAGCGAGCCGGGCAGCCGGAACATCTCCGCCGACTTGATCGCGCGGTCGAACGCGACCCACGCCATCACCTTCGAGAACGTGAAATGGCGGCGGCCGCCGCGCGTTTCCCAGATGCCTTCGTCGGGTTCCTGCCAGATCTTCTCGAGATGGTCGAGCAGCGCGCACTGCACCGACCACACCGTGTCGTCGGCCTGCAGGCCGCCCACGCGCGCGAGGTGCAGCGCGGCCATCACCTCGCCGAACACGTCGAGCTGGAGCTGGTTCGCGGCGCCGTTGCCCACGCGCACCGGCTTCGAGTCCTGGTAGCCGGGCAGCCAGTCGAGTTCCATTTCCGGCAGCCGGCGTTCGCCGGCGATCCCGTACATGATCTGGATCTGTTCGGGCGAGCCGGCCATCACGCGGCCGAGCCACGTGCGCCACGCGCGCGCCTCGTCGTAGTAGCCGCCGCGCATCAGCGCGAGCAGCGTGATCGTCGCGTCGCGCAGCCAGCAGTAGCGGTAGTCCCAGTTGCGATTGCCGCCGATCTTCTCGGGCAGCGACGTGGTCGGCGCCGCGACGATCCCGCCGGTCGGCTCGTAGGCCAGCGCCTTCAGCGTGATCAGCGAACGGCGCACGGCGGCCGCGTAGCGGCCCTGCACCTGGCAGCGGCCCGACCATTCGAGCCAGTAGTTCTCGGTGCGCGCGAGCATCGACAGCGGATCGCGTGCGGGCGGCAGCCGCATATGCGACGCCGCATAGCTGAGCGAGAACGGCACACGTTCATCGGCGTTCACGGTGAATTCCGCGAGCGTATGGAGGTTCTTGCCGGTGAGCGGCACCGGCGTGCGCAGCACGACGGTGTCAGGGCCCGCGATCGCCTTCATGCCGTCCTCGCGGGTCAGCTGCGTGACCCACGGAATCGAGAAACCGTAGTCGAAGCGCAGCACGAGCTCCATGCGCATCTTCATCTTGCCGTGGCGGCCGATGACGATCCGCACCAGCTCGGACCAGCCGTTGCCGGGCGGCATGAAGTCGACCACGGTGACGGCACCGTCGGCGCTTTCGTAGTCGGTTTCGAGAATCAGCGTGTCGCCGCGATAGCGGCGTGACGTGTGCGTGATCGCGGCGTCGGCGGCCGGCGCGAGCAGCCAGCGGCCGTGCTCGGGGGTGCCGAGAAGCGCCGCGAAGCAGGCGCCCGAATCGAAGCGGGGCCAGCACAGCCAGTCGACGGAGCCGTCTTTGGCGACCAGCGCGGCGGTGTGGCCGTCGCCGACGAGGGCGTAGTCTTCGATCAGGGCAGGCATGGGCAGGCGATCCTTGGGTATTCGAGTTCACAATGCGGACGGCGGCGGCCAAGGCTTCACGCACTGGCGCCGCGCCCCGTATACTCGGCCGGGCGGCGGAGCGCATGAACGGCCGGCGTTTCGTCCTATCTCAACACTTGAAGCGACTCGATGCAAGGAGGATTCAATGCCCAACCGTTTACGCGAGCGTGACGCACGCGCTTCGACACGAGGGTTCCCGCTTAGGCTCGCTCACTGGATGAAAGGTTTCGCGATCGTGCTCTCCCTTTCCGCGACCCACGCATTTGCGCAGCAATCGCCCGCCCCGGCCGACGGCGTGTACAACCTGCTCGTCGGCACCTACACGGGCGGCGGCAGCGACGGGATCTATGTTTACCGCTTCGATACGAAAACCGGCAGCGTCGCGCCGGTGTCGTCGGCGAAGACGGTGAATCCGTCGTACCTGTTGCCGAGCCGCGACGGTCGTACCGTCTACGCGGTCAACGAACTGCCCGGCGACGACGGCCCGGCGTCGCAGCGCGGCGGCGTCAGCGCCTTCCGCTTCGACGCGAAGACGGGCGCGCTGAGCTTCATCGACCGCGTGTCGTCGGAAGGGAACGATCCTTGCTATCTCGCGCTGTCGCCGGACGGCAAGTACCTCGTGACGGCCAATTACTCGGTCGCGAAGGATCCGGGCGGCAGCTTCGCGGTGTTTCCGCTGCGCGACGACGGCGCGGTCGGCCAGGCCGTGCTGACGGTGCACCACGAGGGCACGGGGCCCGTGAAGGGCCGCCAGGACGGCGCGCACGTGCATTCGACGGTGTTTTCGCCGGATGGCCATTACCTGTTCGTGCAGGATCTCGGCGCGGACAAGGTCTACGGCTACCGGTACACGGTGGACGGCAGCCGCGGGCTGATCAGCCCGACCGACACGCGCTACACGCCGGTCAAGGCGGGTTCGGGCCCGCGTCACATGGTGTTCAGCGCCGACGGCCGGTACGCGTACGTGACGAGCGAGCTCAACGCGGCGGTCGAGGTGTTCGGCTACCACGACGGCAAGCTGACGCCGGTCGAGACCGTATCGATGACCGCGCCGGGCTTCAAGGGCAAGGTCGGCGGCGGCGCGATCCACCTGTCGCCTGACGGCCGCTTCCTGTACGTGAGCAACCGCGGCGATGCGAACGACCTGGTGATCTACGCGGTGAACCAGGCCGACGGCCGGTTGAAGCCCGTCGGCCGCCAGTCGAGCCTCGGCAAGACACCGCGCGAGTTCCTGATCGACCCGACCGGCAAGTGGCTGATCGTCGGCAACCAGGACAGCGATACGTTCTACGTGTTCAGCCGCAATGTGGAAACGGGGCAACTGGGCCCGAATCCGCAGAAGGTGGCGGTCGGCAAGCCGGTCGACTTCAAGCTGGTGCCGGTGCAGTAAATGACAAAGGGCGCTGCCGATGCAGCGCCCTTTTGCTTTACGGGGCGGCCGGTTTCCCGGTGCGCCCGTATCGGTGGACGGCGGCCGGCCGCCGCGCTCAATCGGCCGCGGCCGGCACGAGCACCTCGCGGCTGCCGTTGATGCCCATCGGCGACACCAGCCCGGCCGCCTCCATCTGCTCGACGAGGCGTGCGGCGCGGTTGTAGCCGATGCGCAACTGCCGCTGCACCGACGAGATCGACGCGCGCCGCGTGCGCACGACGAATGCGACGGCTTCGTCGTACAGCGGATCGGCTTCCGCGTCCGGCGCATCGCCGAACAGGTCCTGCGTCGCGCCGTCGGCGGCCGGGCCGTCGAGGATCCCTTCCTCGTACTGCGGTTCGCCGAACTGTTTCAGGTACTCGACGATCCGGTGCACTTCCTCGTCGGCGACGAACGCGCCGTGCACGCGCTGCGGATAACCGGTGCCCGGCGGCAGGAACAGCATGTCGCCCATCCCGAGCAGCGATTCGGCGCCCATCTGGTCGAGAATCGTGCGCGAGTCGATCTTCGACGACACCTGGAACGCAACGCGCGTCGGGATGTTCGCCTTGATCAGGCCCGTGATCACGTCGACGGACGGGCGCTGCGTCGCGAGGATCAGGTGGATGCCGGCCGCGCGCGCCTTCTGCGCGAGACGGGCGATCAGTTCCTCGATCTTCTTGCCGGCCACCATCATCAGGTCGGCCAGCTCGTCGATCACGACGACGATCAGCGGCAGCGTCGACAGCGGCTCGGGATCCTCGGGCGTCAGCGAGAACGGGTTGCCGATCTTCTTTTCCTTCGCTTCGGCATCGCGGATCTTCTGGTTGAAGCCCGCGAGGTTGCGCACGCCGACGGCCGACATCAGCCGGTAGCGCTTCTCCATCTCGCCGACGCACCAGTTCAGCGCGTTGGCCGCGAGCTTCATGTCGGTGACGACCGGCGCGAGCAGGTGCGGGATGCCTTCGTAGACCGACAGCTCCAGCATCTTCGGGTCGATCATGATGAGCCGCACGTCCTCGGGTGTCGCCTTGTACAGCAGCGACAGGATCATCGCGTTGATCGCGACCGACTTGCCCGAGCCCGTCGTGCCCGCGACGAGCATGTGCGGCGCCTTCGCGAGATCGGTGACGACCGGATGGCCGGTGATGTCCTTGCCCATCGCGATCGTCAGTTGCGAGGCCGAGTGCTGGTACTGGCGCGACTCGAGGATTTCCGACAGGCGGATCATCTGGCGCTTCGCGTTCGGCAGTTCGAGGCCCATGCAGGTCTTGCCGGGAATCGTCTCGACGACGCGGATCGACGTGAGGCCGAGGCCGCGCGACAGGTCCTTCATCAGCCCGACGATCTGGCTGCCCCGCACGCCGAGCGCGGGTTCGATCTCGAAGCGCGTGATCACGGGCCCGGCCGATGCGCCGACCACCGTTACCGGCACCTTGAATTCCTGCAGCCGCTGTTCGATGACCTGCGCGGTTTGTGCGAGGTGTTCGTCGGTGATCGTTTCGATGTCGTCGGACGCGGGTTCGAGCAGGTCGAGGGTCGGCAGTTCGACGTTGAACGTCGCGGGCGCGTGGAATTCGAACGCGTTCGGACGCGGCGGGCGGACGGGGGTGTCGGGGGGCGGTGCGGCCGGTTCGGTTGTTGCCGTGGCGGCGGTCGCATCTGCCGGCGGGGCAGCGGGAATCGCTGGTACGGGCGTGACCGCCGCCGGTGCGGACAGGCTCGCGCCGGGGAATGTCGT
>NZ_QMFZ01000065.1:0-29105 GCF_003294055.1 Burkholderia reimsis | reverse complement strand
GAGCAATCTGCGAGGAACTTCGTGTTTCTCAGCAGCGCTGCGTTTTCAGCAGCAGAGAAGCGAGATTATGAACCGTGTTTCGCAGCTCGTCAACAACTTTTTACACTACATCGTTGCGACTGCGGGGTTCAACTTCCAGGCCAGCCGCGCGCCCAAGACTGCAGCACACCACCGGCTTCGCTTCCCTCTCCCGCGCTGCGTTTCCGTTAGCGCGAAAGAGGCGTGATTCTAAGCACCCGCCCTCATCCACGCAAGCCCTTTGTGAAAATATTTTGAGAAAGCCCCCGTGCGCTGGCGCGCACGGGGGCTGGCCTCACGACGAGCCGCGCGTCGCCACGCGATCAACCCTCTATTGGTGTGACGTATGCCTCACGTCCCTCTATATATACGGACGCGGAACGGGCAAGGAATCCGGTGCTGTCGAGTATCATGCCGCGACCGAACCACGCACTCATATCCACGATGGACAGCACGACTCAACCCGGCGACGCCGACCTTCGCGACGAATATGCAGCGCTCCGCGAGCGCGCCATCATCCTGGAAGAACAGGCTCCGCCGCTTCTGCAACGCATCTCGGATGTATTACCGCGAATCAGTGGCGAATCCGAACTGGCCGACGAGCACCGCGAACGGCTCGTCGGCGCGCGCAACGCGGCAATGGTCTCGATCGAAAATTATCAACAGGCGATTCCCTTCCTGCAGACTGCCGACTCGATCATCGAGCAACTGGATAAGACGCCCGAGCGTGACGAAGACATCGAGTGGCGCGAATCGCTGCTGCAACGGCTCGACGAACTGATCGACGTCGCAGTCGTGATGATCGACGACGCCGAAGGCTACTTCGAACAGGCGCAAGCCTGTGACCTGTCCAGCGTGCCGAAAGCCATCCTCGAGGATTGAATAACGCAGCCCGGGATCGCATAGCGCACCGGCCTAACGCCGTGTGCGCCAGCCATTCCGATGCTTGCCGGCCGGCAATCGCAGCCTGACACCTTCGCCGGCACACCAGCCGCGCCCCTCCCGAAAAAGCTCACCTTTTTGCTACGCGCCTCGCCCGAGCCGCGCGACACGACTACGGTGCGTCGAGAGCGATCGTCTCGTTCACGATCGGCACGCGGATATATCCGCCCTCCGTATCGCCATACGCGTGCGCATTCCCGTCGATGACGTATTGCGCGGTCAACGCGCACAGGGTCGCGTCTCGCGCATCGACGGACTTCAGCGTCGATACATCGATCCCCAGTCGCTCCAGCAACTGCCGGCGCTGGTTGCGTTTCTGCTTCGCCGACGCAACAGTCTTGCCCAGCATTGCGCAGGTGATCGCATAAGGATAGGTTTCGAAGCTCGCGCGCCCGCCCGCATAGCGCGCGCCGGTCAGCAGCGGATAGGCGTCCGCGAGTGCGCGGTAGACACGCTCTCCCATGAACATCCAGTCGAAGAAGCCTGTCGTGCTCGCAACTGCCTGCTCCCGTGACGGCGTCGGAAAGCATGAGATCCGTTCGCGCGCGAGCGCCTGTTCCGCCGCCCGGCGCCCGCTCCCCGTCCACCACACGCTCGGTGCGTCGACACCGACGGCCACGACGTCATGGGCGAGACACAGCGCAGGCACCGCCTCGGGCGCGATCCGTTCCTCGCGGCAAACGACAGTTGGTCCGCGCAGGATCACGAGATCGCATTGCTTCTTTTCGCCACCCACATCGACACCCGCCACGGCCAGCGATTGCCGCGCGGATCCAGCGGATCGGGCCGATCGCATGCGGGCGCCTCAGTCCGCCGGCCGTGCGTCGTAGGCGGTGTCGAAGATCGCTTCGAGACCGGGATGCACGCCGCGCATCGGGTCGACGACCGACTTCGCCCAGTCGAAGTACGCCTGCTTGCGCTCGAGCGGCCAGTCCGCGGGCGGATGCCGCGCGATGTCGCGCAGGTTGCAGATCTTGTCGGCCAGCTTCACGAGCTTCGCACGCCGACTGATGGTCGCCGCATGCTCGACCTGCAGGCGTTTGCGCTCTTCCTTCGGCAACGACTTGTCGTCGGTGACTTCCATCACGATGTCCGCCACGTCCTTGCCGAACAGCCGCAGCAGCTCCTGCTCGGTCGTCTCCGTATCCTCGACCGTGTCGTGCAGCACGGCCGCGACGATCACCCGCTCGTCCTCGACGCCGGCCTCGTTGGCCAGCACGTCGGCGAGCGCGATCGGATGATTGATGTACGGCGACGCTTCTTCGTCCTTGCGCCGCTGATTGCGATGCTTGTCCGCCGCGAACGCGATGGCAGCTACCAGCTTTTTCATATTCCCCCCTCGTATGGCCAGACCCGCGACCGGCAGAACCGGTCGCGCGCATTTCGGAACCGCACATACTACCTGCACGCGATGACCGCGCCCGTGCGCCGGCATCCCGGCACACCCCGCATCACGCACTCACCGGCGCGCGCTGCAGCTCGACCACGTTGACCTGCGCACCGAATACGTCCCGCACGAGCGGCAGCAGGTGGTCGTGGTGCGTCAGGAACAGCACCTGGGTTCGCGTCGACAGATCGCGCAGCGCGTCGAGGCCGGCCTTCGCGCGCGCGTCGTCGAAGTTGATGAACAGATCGTCGGCCACGAACGGCAGCGCGGTCCGGCTGCCGAGCTGCAGTTCCAGTGCCGCGATCCGCAGCGCGAGAAACAACTGGTCACGCGTGCCTTCGCTCAACCCGGCAACCTCGACCGATGCGCCCTTCGTCCGCCGTGCATACAGGGCGGGCGGCGTCCGTTCGGTATCGACGGTCAGCCGCGAGAATTCGCCGAGCGTGAGCCCGGCGAAGATTTCGCCCGCGCGCCTGAGCATCGGCCCCTGCTTCTGGTCGCGATAGCGATCCGTCGCCCACTTCAGCAACCGGCTTGCGGTGGCCGCTTCCAGATACTGTTCGGCTGCATCGCCCATCGCCGCCAGCGCTTCCTGCCGTTTCGACTCGGCAACGGCCGCGCTCGCCTGGCCGTCGATCGCGCCGAACGCCTGATCGGCCACGACCTGCTGCTGTGAAAGCTCGTTGAGCCGCTTGCCGACATCGGCGAGCGATTGCTTCACCGCTTCGAGGTGCGCAGGTACGTCGACGATGTCCTGCTCCGCGACCTCGGCTTCGACGGCGGAGCGGGACAGGCCGTCGCCGTCGCGCACCAGTGCCTCGTGCGCGGCATCGACCGCCTGCCGGAGCTGGCGCTGCCGGTCCGAGCGTTCGGCCAGCGGCAGCGCGGCATCGATCGACACGACACCGGCCAGTTGCAGCAGCGGCTGGACGCGTGCCTCGGCACCGGCCACCGCGGCGGCGGCATCCGCGACCTTGCCGTCGGTCTGCCGCACGGCCTCGTCGGCCCGATCGATCGCACGCGCGATTTCCCTGGCGGCGGCGAGGCGCATCGTCAGCCGGCGCGCGACGTCCGGCCAGTCGCCGCTCGTCAGCCATTCCGGCGCGAGCGCTGCGGCAAGCCGCCGTGCGCCCGCCTCGAGCGCGGCCAGTTCCGCACGGATCGCGACGATCCGGTTGCGCGGCGCGTCGGCATCGGCCAGTTCGGCCGTCACGGCGTTGGCAAGCGCGAGCGCACCTTCCGCCGCGGCCAGCGTCGCCGCGCTCGTGGAAAGCTTCGCGTCGGCCAGCGCGTCGCGCCATTGCGCGTGCCACGCGTCGTAGGCCGCCTGCGCGTGGCTTGCCCGCGATTGCGCCGTCGCGCATCCGCGTTCGGCTTCCCGCGCGCGCTCCTCGAGACTGTCCTGCTGCGCGAGCGCTTTCTCGGCCGACTGTACGAAGGCCTCGGCGGTCGCGACGAGCGCTGCCAGACCGTCCGACTCGCCACCTCGCGACACGGTACGCAGCGCCGTGCGCAACGCGGCTTCGGCACCGGCCCGCGCGGCGCGAATCGTGTCGAATTCGCGACGCTGGCGATCGAGATCGGCCTGCGCGGCGAACACTATGTCGCGCTTCGCCAGCCAGTCGCCCATCGCCGCCAGCGGCATGCCGGGCACCGCGGCCGTCGTCGCGAGCGCGGCCCATGCGTCGCGATGCGCGGCGAGCTCACGCTCGCGCTCGTCCAGCGCGGCCTGCCTGCGCGCCACGCCCGCACGCGCGGATTCGACCTGCTGACGCAGCGACTGCAACGTCGCCGCTGCCTGCGTCGCGCCCAACTGCGCGTCGACGAGTTCGTCCGCAAGGCGAATTGCATCGTCGAGCGCGGGTGCGCCCGTTGCGAGATCGATCGCGCCGCTGCGGATATCGCCCCACGCGCCGTCGCGCCGCGCACGCGCTGCCAGCACGTCGGCGGTCGTGACGACCTTGTGGTTCTCCGCGAAGTGCTTCTCCTGCAGTTCGAGCCGCTCGAGCTCTTCGAGCGCGCCGTCCCGTGCGTCGCGTGCGGCAGCGGCCGCGCTCGCGCGTTCGCTGTCTTCCTTCAGCAGCGCGCCGAGCCGTGCCACCGACGGCACGTCGAGCGCGCGCAGCGTGTCGACCGGCATGCGCCACCGGCCAAGCGCATCGAGTGCGCCGGACAGTGTGCGTTCGGCGGCAGCGATTTCCTGTTCGAGCGCCTGCTCGCGCTGGCCGCTGTTGCGAAAGCCCTGCGCATCGGCCAGCGCCGCGCGCAACGTTTCCGGCACATCGACGGTCGACAGGCGCGCCTGTTGTTCCTGCACCTGTGCAAGCTCGCGCGTGCGTTCGTCGAGCGATTCGCGCGCGCCGGCCAGCGCCTGGTGCAGCGCGCCGTGTTCGCGCAACAGGTTGGCCACGGTCTTCAGCGACAGCGCCGTCGGCAGCGACGCACGCAACGACGCTTCGTCCGTCGGCCAGTCGAGCTGGGCAGCCGCGGCGAACGCGGCGGACAGGTGCCGCTCGACGTCCGCACCCAGCAGCAGCAGATCCTGCGCGTGATTCATGCACGCGCCGCGCAGCCGATCGAGCGCCTCGATGTCGGCTTCGAGCGCCAGCGTGTCAGCGTCGGCGTCGATCGCATCGCGTGCCTGCCGTTTCGCGAGCAGGTCGGCACGCCGTTCCTCGAGCACCTTCTGTTCGGCCGCGAGATCGCCCTGCGCCTTCAACAGATCCGCATACGCGGTGGGCGGCAACTCGACGACCGCGCCCAGTTCCGCGAGCGCCGCGTCCTTGACCGTCAGCTCCTTGAGGTACGGCGCCAGCCGTCGCACGCGCTCGAGCTTCGAGCGCAGCGCTTCGAGCCGGCGCTGTTCCGCGCGCGCCTGCTCGATCTGCTGTTCGACCGCTTCGCGCGCGTCCTTGCGTTCGACCCAGTCGCGCGTGCGCACCTGAACCGTCTTCAGTTCGGTCACGGCTTCGTTGAACGACGTTTCGGCGAGCGCAAACGCGCTGCCGCTGCGACGCGGCGCCCACAGCTCGACCGCACGCGCATCGAGCTCCTCGCGCACCGGCCCGAGACTGCCGACTCCGGCGGCCGATTCGAACAGCACCTGGCCGAGCTTGTCGGATGCGTCGAGAATGCTCCGGCCGCCGGCGACCAGACGCCCGTGATCGAGCCCGAACATCTGCTCGAAGAACTCGCGCGTGGCGCCGTCGAGAACGGCGGCCAGGTAATCGTCGGGCAACCTGTCGTCGGCGGGCGTGCGCAGCGGACTGCGCCCACGGGCGCGGTGGAACGCGAGTTCGCCCGTGCCGCTCTCCAGCACGCCGCCGATTCGCAGTTCCGGTGTGCTGTGCAGGAAATCGAGCGGCGTCTGCAACTTCATCCCGAACAGCAGCTCCGACACGGCCGTGCGGATCGTCGACTTGCCGGCCTCGTTCGGCCCCACGATCACATGGAAATCCTCGCCGGCCGACGGAAAACGCAGCGTCTCGTCGGTGAACTTGCCGTACTTGATCAGATCGAGCTGATTGATCCGCATCGATTACTCCCCCCTCGCCAGCCGCGCAAGCAACGCGGGCCCGACCTGCTCGACGAGTGCCGTGAACTCGCCCGCGCGTGCCATCGCCAACAACGGCACCTCTTCCTTCACGTCGCTGCGCACCTTGCCGACGAACGGCTTCAGGTCGCGTTCGAGCAACTCGAGGAAATCCGGATCGCGCGCGGCGTCGGCCAGGATCTGCTTCAGGTCCTCGAGCGCTTCGAGCTGCTCGCTTTCGCCCGGCTGATGATCGGCCGCCGACGTCGCGAGCCGGACCTTCTCGAGCCACAGCCGCTCGTTGCCGATGATGCCGATCTGGTTCAGCACCTCCGCGCGCAACTGCGGCGCGCGGCCGAAAAAGAGGCCGTGGGCGGGCGTACGCCCCGCAACCGTCACGCGCACCGCGCGCGGCACATGGCCGTCGACGGTCAGCAGCGCTTCCAGCGACTGGCCGATCTTTCTCGACAGGTCGGCGACGGTCAGGCAATCGGACGCGTCGACCGACACGGCTTCCCAGCGAAGCACGTCGAGATACAGACGCTCGACCTGCGTGCGGCCTTGCTCGACCGTCACGAGCACCGCGCCGCGGCGGCCCGTCTCGCGGATGTGGCGCCCCTGCAGGTTGCCGGGAAACACCACGGTGGACGGCCCCGACCATTGCTGGAATTCGTGCACGTGGCCGAGCGCCCAGTAGTCGTAGCCTTTCGCGTGGAGTTCGGCCAGCGTGCACGGCGCATAGTTCGCGTGCGCTGCATAGCCTTCGAGCGCCGTATGCAGCACGCCGATGTTGTAGTAACCGGGCACCGGGTCCGGATAGCCGATCGCGAGATTGTCGACGACGGCCTTGTCCTTGAAGCTCTGCCCGTGCAGCGCGACTTCGAATTCCGGCAGCCTGAAGGTTTCCGGCTTGCGGTGGCCGAACACCGTGACGTTGTCGGGCAGCGTCAGCTTCTTCGTCATCTCGCTTTCGGCATCGTGGTTGCCGCCGAGCACGAACGCGCGGATGCCGGCCTTGCGCAGGCGCCCCATCTGCTGGCCGAAGAAGATGCCCGTGTTGTGATCCTTCCAGTCGCCGTCGTACAGGTCGCCGGCAATCACGAGGAACGCGACTTCCTCTTCGACCGCACGATCCACGAGTTGCCGCAGCGCCTCGCGCGACGCGTTGCGCAACTGCGCGGCCGGCGCGTCGGGATACGCGCTCAGGCCGTGCAACGGGCTGTCAAGGTGTATGTCTGCCGCGTGGATGAACTTCACGAAGAATCCTCTGTTTCATGACGATAAAGCCGGCGATCGCCGCGCGATGCCGTGAGCCGGGCCATCAGTCGCAATCCTGGTAGCCGCCGGGTTCGCCGCAACGGATACAGCGGAACATATACGCGGTCGGTGAACCGTCCTTGTCGAGTGCGGCAAGGAAATGCTCCCAGTCCGCGCCCTCGTCGAGTCCGGTCGATTCCCGAATCGACGCGACTGCCTGCGGGCCGAGCGCGCGCAGTTCTCCGGCACCCGCACGGCCGATGAACTGCGCGGCATCGCCGCAATGCGTCCACCACCGCTCCTGCTGCCAACCCTGAAAGCCCGGCGTGCGACAAGCGATTTCGCTGACGACCGCGTCGGGCACTTCGTCCCATTCGCCGCCGCCGATGCCGTCCGTGTCGGTGAAGGTTGCGCCGAGCCGCGCGTGCGCCGAACCGTCGGCGATGCACCATGGGCAGATGCAATTCTCATACTCGTCGACCGCATACACGGGGCCGGCGTAGACGTAACCACGTGCATCGCCGCAACACACGCAGCGCGCGTCGGAGCGGATCACGCTGCCCGTTGCCAGCGGGTCGGGATGGTACCTGAAAGCGGGTAACGACATGACGCTCTCCGTGGAGCCGGAAGGGAGGAAAGCACGCGATGCGAATTCGAATCGCCATCGTGCCACGGAATGACCGTGTTACTGCGGTACCTCGGTCTCGACAAACGTGCCGTTCACGAAACGATAAACGCGATGCAGCGCGCCGCCGTGCGCGACATATTCCCACCGGATGTCGATGGCGGCCGGATCGTCGCGCCACGCGATCGCCAGGTAAGGCGACTGAGTTCCACCGTCGGTTTCGAGAGAAACGGAATCGAGACAGCTTTGGACCGGCAGCGAGAAACGTGGCACCGCACGGGTGCCGCGCAGCTCCAGCACGTATAGCGACCCTTCTTCGCCCGCGCCGCAATATCCGGTCGGACGGCTGCTCGACGAGCGATTGACGACGACCAGCAGATAGTCGTTGCCGTCGATCCGCTTCGAACGGCCCGACGGGAACGCAACGCTCGATGCCTCGGCCAATGCACGGCGCAGCGCAGCCGGCACGATCAGTGCCGATTTCGTGTGACGGACCGCATCGACTTCGAACAGCCTCGGGCTCGCCCATTCGATCTGGTGACCGTTGGCGAGCCGCACCGATTCCGGCGCCGGCGTTTCGGCGAATGCGACGGCGGCATTCGAGGCCAGCAGCGCCAGCGCCGCGAGCTTCAATGCAATCGACGATCTCATCGGGCCGATCCATGCTCGCAAGAATCGAGCAGGACCGTCGTGAATTCCGTCGCATGCGCCGGCATGCCGCTCGGGCCGCGGCGACCCAGGATCGCCGCGCGTGCATCGTTCGCCGCGACGTGCGCGGCCGATCCACAACGCAACGTCACTCGCCGCGCGGCACCGGCGGCGGAGCATAGCCGTTGTCATTGCCGGGGAACGGATTCGCGTTGCGGCGCAGCGCTTCCTCTTCATTCTCCTTCTGCGCGAACAGCGCGACGCCGATCACGCCGACGTTCGCCGAATCGCCGTACTTCGAGTTCGCGACGTAGCTGTCGGGCACCGCCGCGAAGCGGAACGCGGCGACTTCGTCGCGGCTCTTGCGGAAGCCCTCGATCGTCAGCGTGCGGCCCGGATACAGCACGTAACCGCCATTCGTGTAGCTGCCCGGCCGCCCCGACAGCACGTCGAGCCCGTCGACGGTCGACACGACTTCGAACGTACGGCGCCCCTGGTTGCGCAGCACGATCATGTAGCGCGAACCTTCGACGCCCGCCATGTGCCAGCGGCCGTTGCTGCGCGCAAGACGCAGCGGCGCCCCATTTTCGTCCGTAAACGACAGCGCGATGTCGCCGTTGGCGAGCGCGACGCGGGTCGGCAACCGGCGAACCTGGGACGCGGGCGGATGTCCGGGCAACGCATCGTTGTAATAGACCGACGCGAGATCCGTCGGCTTCGCCGGATCCGCGCGTTCGAAATCGACCTGGCGGGTTTCGGATCGCACCGACTCGCCCCACGCGGTGCCGAGCCCGCGGCGTTCGCTGGCATCCGGCGCGGCGGCGGACGCAGCGGTGCTGGCGGACGGCGGGGGCGGCGCTGCGCAGGCGGCCAGCCAGAGCGCACAGGCGAGCGCGAGAAGACGGAACAGGATGGTCATGACGTGAGGCCTCGGAATGTTATCGGGCCGCGCCGGACTGGCCGGAACGGCGTTTTGGTGTCGTCTGTCGTCACGATGTCGATCGGACATGCTGGCCCGTGTCGGCCGGCACCGCGATCCCGGCGGCCCGGCGATCGGGAGCCCCGCTATTTAAGCATGGCGGGCGGGCAATGGGCAGGGGGCGCGCACACCGCCCGTTGCGGGCACGTGCCGGCGGCCCCACGCAAAGGCGTGCATACGGGGCGCGCGCCGGATCGGTGGCGAACGTCGACGCATCGCCGTATCGAGGATGCGTTGAACGGCGCGCCGAACGCGCCAATAGAAAAGCCCGGCCCGCATCGAAGCGGGCCGGGCCTTGACGGGAAGCGTGACGCTTACAGCGCGCCGCCTTGCGCGGACGCCGAACCCTTCACACCGACCGATGCGCCGCCCTGCACCGCGTTCGTCGCACCTTCGAGCGCCTCACCGGCCTTCGCCTTCGCGCCGCCGGCGACATCGCCTGCCGTCGACACCGCGCCTTGCGCGTGGTTCTTCGCCGTGCCCGCGACATGCTTCACGTGCGATTTCGTCGAGTGGACGGCCGATGCGGCGGCATCCTTCGCCGTGCCCGCTGCCGAACCGACCGCATGCGTCGCACCGCCCACCGCGTTGCCGGCCGCCGAGCCCACGCCGCCGACCGTCTTGCCGACGCCGTTCAGCGCGCCGCCGACGACGTTGCCCGCGCCCGAACCCGAGCCTGCCGCGTTCGCGCCGGCGCCGGCCTGCACACCCACGCCACCGCCGAGCAGCGGCGTCTGAACCTGCGCGCCGACACCCGCGGAACCCTGGGCGCCGGTTTGCGCCGTCTGTGCGAACGCAGCCGAAGTCGCCGCTGCCGTCAGTGCAGCACCCACCAGAATCGTACGGATCTTGTTCATGGTCATTCTCCCCAAAGACGTTGTTGCTGCGGGCCGCCTTCGTGCGGCTTGTCGCATGCCTCGCCGCGACGTGCGGCAGGTGGAGCTAATGTAGCGGCGCGATCGTGCAAAACGATTGATTTGCGGGGACTGTTACTTCGGTTGCAAATGCTGACGATTGATTCACACAGTTTGACAATCGGGCGATTGCAGCGGGATCGGGACGGTGTAGTCCGGCGGACAGGGAAAAGCTGGAGGCGTGTCGCGCGGCGCATTCCGCGACGGAGACAAGGCCGATCGCCACGGATCGGAACCAGACAGGCGAAACGGCCGGAAGCGACCGGAAACGGCTAGCAGGGAAACCGGCCGCTTCTATAAGCACTCCAAAGGACGCTCGTCGGCCAGCCGTCGGTGCGGCCTGACAACCGGCTCCTCGCGATCAGCTCGATGTCGTCGGACACGCACGCCGCCACGCCGGCATGCCCCGACGCGCCGAACGCGAGCTTGAAAGCCTTTTCCCTCAGCGCATCCACGGCCGGCCGGTCGAGCGCTGCGCCCGGATCACCGTCGATTTCGTCGAACGACGCCATCCACTGCGCGTCGAACGGCTCGGCGTCGCGACTGTCCAGCGCGCGGTCGCAATCCAGGTCGGCGAGGAAATCGAAAAAGCCCGGCGCCGACAGGATGGCGTCCATTTCAAGCAGATGCGCATGCATCATTGCGGTTCCTTCACGATGCACGGCCCCGATCGCCCGTCGGCCAATACGGGCAGATCGGGGCCGCACGCGTACCGTCCGATTATGGCCGGAACGTATCGCCGAGCACGACGCCTTCACGCCGCGGATCGGTGCCGCCCTGCAACGCGGGCGACTGGCCGACCGTCACGCGCATCACCGTGTTGACGCCGCTCGCCTGCGCGGACGTCGACACCTTGTGCCCGAGCTCGAGCAGCCCCGTGATCAGCGGATCGTTCGCCCCGTTGTTCGCCGTGTTGACGTTCGGATGCTCGCCGCCGATCGTGGTCGTCGGGCTGTTGCTCGCGCCGAAGTCGACGAGCCCCGCGGACTGCTGCGCATCGAGGCCCCAGTCGAGCGCGCCGACGAGCGTCTTGACCACGTATTGCGGAATCGTGCCGCCGCCCGGTGAACCGGTCGCCATCACGAAGTCCCCGCGCGAGCCGTCCGCGGCCTGGCCGAACACGATCGTCGGCGCCATCGAACTGCGCGGCCGCTTGCCCGGCTGCAGGCGGTTGGCCACCGGATTGCCCGAACTGTCGACCGGGTTCGCGGAAAAATCGGTCAACTGGTTGTTCAGCAGGAAGCCGTTGGTCATGTGGAACGAGCCCATGCTCGACTCGACCGTGGTCGTCGCGCTCAGCACGTTGCCGTCGCCGTCGACGATCGTGAACTGGTTCGTGCCGTGCTCGATCAACGTCGTGTCGACCCCGAGCGGCACCGCACCGAGATTGCCCGGCTGCGCGGTCCCCATGCTCTTGGCCGGGTCGATCAGCGCCGCACGCGATTTCAGGTACGGCTTGTTCAGCAGCGTATTCCACGTGCCGCCCGGCAGCGGCACGAAATCCGTGTCGGCCACGTACTTGTCGCGGTCGGCATACGCGAGCCGCTCGGCCTCGGTGATCAGGTGCACGCCCGCGACGGTCGGCTTGCCGCCTTCGAGATCGATCGCCGTCGGCTTCAGCGACTTCAGGTCGTAGTTCTCGAGAATGCCGAGTGCCGACGCGACCGCGATGCCGCCCGACGACGGCGGCGGCATCCCGCACACCCAGTAGCTGCGATAGGTCGTGCACACCGGGTCGCGGCGCTTCGCCTGGTAGGCAGCCAGATCCGCGACGGTCGTCTTGCCCGGCGTGAGCGTCGAGCCATCGGCGCCCTTCGTCGTGGCGATCTTCGCGACGATGTCCTGCGCGATCTGCCCCGTGTACAGCGCGTTCGCCCCCGACTGCGCCATCAGCGTCAGCGTGCGCGCATACGCCGGATTCTTCAGCACGGTGCCGAGCGTCTTCGGCGAACCGTCGGCGTTCAGGAAATACGCGGCGGCCTCGGGGTCGCGCTTCAGGTTCGCGGCGTTCGCCGCGATCGCGTCGGCGAGCCGGCCGCCGATCGGGAAGCCGTTGGTCGCGAGCGTGATCGCATCGCCGAACAGGTTCTGCCACGGCAGCCGGCCGTGATCCTGCTGCAGCGCCTCGATGAGCCTCGGCACACCGATCGTGCCGATCGAGCGGCCGCTCGCACGCGCATTCGGCAGCGGCGCGGAGTGGTCGGTCGCATCGTCGACATAGCGCAGGTAGTTCTCCGTCGCGGCGGCCGGCGCGGTTTCCCGGCCGTCATACGCCTGCAGCGTCTTGCCCCGCGCATCGTAGTAGAGCAGCACACCGCCCGAGCCGAGGCCCGTCGCTTCGGGCACGGTCAGCCCGAGCACGGCCTGCACGGCGACCGCCGCGTCGGCGGCCGTGCCGCCTTTCTTCAGCACCGCGCAACCGGCCGCGCTCGCGTAGGCGTTCGACGTGGCGACCAGATACGTTTTCGCATGGACGGGCTTCATCCCGGTGCGATAACCGGACGACGCTTCCGGCAGTGACGGGTCGCCCGGCTGGTTCGACCCGACCACGACAGTCGAGCCGCTGTTGTCGATTGCGAGACAACTCGTGTCGGCCGTGGGTGTCGTCGTAGCGCCCGCGTCGGTTTCGATGTCGTTGCCGCCGCAGGCCGACATCATGGCGGCCGCGAGCAACGCGGACGCATACGGAAAGATCGCTGTTCTGTTCATTGTCTGCCGATGTTCTTGTCAGTCGTTGCGAGGGACATCACGCTGCCTGCGACCCCCTCGGTGCGCCGACAACGCGTTCGATAGTCCCATGAACAATTTTTTTTCCGCAATAAGGGAATGAAGTAATGCAGTCGGACGTTGCACGCACAACGTCACGACCGCACGCGCGCGGGTACGCGTGTTGCACTGCATCGCAGTGCGATGCGCTCGCGTGGCCGCTGTCGTTATCGCGCTGCCCGGCGGCGCTTGCCGGCCGTCCGGCCGTCCTGCGCGAAACCGTGTTCCATCGCTTCGATCGCATCGGAGAAGAACTCGAGGAACATCGTCATGGCGACAGTCGCGCTCATGTCCGCCCGTTGGTAGATGCAGCTGAACGAGCGCGCGCCCGCATCGGCAAGCGGCGTCCACGCGAGCCGGCCGGCAGCCACGTCGTCCGCGACGTTCTCGGCGATCAGGAAGCCGACGCCCGCGCCTTCGGCCGCGAGGCGCCGCACCATCGGCACCGAACCCGTCTCGACCAGCGGCCGCACGCTGCGCGGCTGCCGCGCATCGATCTGGTCGAACATCGCGCGCAGTTCCGTGTCGGGTGTCATCAGGATCAGCGGATACGCGAAGCAGTCGCGCATCCGCACCTTTCCGCCTGACGCCGCGAGCGGATGGCCGGGCGTCGTGACGACACCCAGCGGCTGGGCGAACGCCCGCACCTCGACGACGCCCGCCGACGTGCGCCGGCGCAACGCATAGCCGATGTCGGCCTCGCCCGTCTCGACCCAGCGCACGATGCTTTCGCCGTTTCCCGAGCGCACGCTGTACGTGACGCCCGGATAGCGCTGCATCGCGGCGAGGATCGCGTCGGGCACGAGCTTTTCCGCGGTCGATGCGGGCACCGCCAGGTTCACGTGGCCACGCCGCAGCGCGCGCAGGTCCTCGACCTGCGTGAGCGCGTTGTCGAAGTCGCGCTGGCCGCGCCGCACGGCCGCGATCACGATCTCGCCGGCAAGCGTCAGCTGCATGCCGCGCGGCAGCCGGTCGAACAGCGGCACGCCGACCTGCTCCTCGAGATTGCGGATCTGCTGGTGCACCGCCGCGGCGGTCAGGTGCAGCGCGTCGGCCGCCTTGCGAATCGAGCCGCGTCGCGCGACTTCGTCGAAACAGCGGAATGCCTGCGATATCGAACGCATGAGTGATCCGTTAGTTTTTTCCGAACAGGCCGTCAAGAATAATCCGATTTTACTGATCGCCCGGATCGTCTAGATTGCGCTGCATCCCCGTGTCCGATTCGAATGGAGAGCGCAGTGACAACCGTCGACCAGATTACCCAGCGCCGCCGTGGCGTCGGCCTCATCGCCCACGATCCCGCACTGTCCGCGGGCGGCTATACGCTCATCGCGCCGCAGACGGCCGACGGCAACGTCTATCTCGTCGGCATCGACGGTGAAGTCGCGCACCAGTGGAAGATGCCCGTGCGCCCCGGCCGCCATGCGGTCATCCTCGCGAACGGCAACCTCGGCTACAACGGCAATCATCCGCACTCCGAATCGCGCTATGCGCCGTGGTCGATGTGGCATGGCGGCGACTTCTACGAAGTCACGCCGCAAGGCGAAACTGTGTGGCGCTACGAGGACCCCGCGCATCATCACGACGCGCAGTGGCTGCCGAACGGCAACCTGCTGTACGCCGCGTGCGAACCGGTCGACGCCGCGTTCGCGCGGCGCGTGCCGGGCGGCACGCCGCACGGCGACGACGAAGTGATGTATGCGGACGTGATCCGCGAAGTGAACCGAGCCGGGGAGATCGTGTGGGAATGGCGTGCGCGCGAACACCTGCGACCCGAGGATTTCCCGATCGCGGCGGGCTTCGGGCGCTATCACTGGCCGCTCGTCAACGGCCTCGCGGTCGACGCGAACGGCCGCGTGCTGATGAGCCTGCGCACGACGTCGGGCATCATCGGCGTGAACCGCGAAACCGGCCGCGTCAACCTGCGGATCGGGCCCGACGTCGTGTCGCACCAGCACGCGCCGGTGCCGCTCGCGAACGGCAACATCCTCGCGTTCGACAACGGCAATTTCCGCCACGGCGCACACGTCGTGTTCTCGCGCGTCGTCGAGATCGATCCGGCGACGCAGCGCGTCGTGTGGTCGTATGCGGACGACGTCGTGAACCTGTTCTACACGCCGTTCATGGGCAACGCGCAGCGCTTGCCGAACGGCAACACGCACGTCACCGAATCGTCGACTGGCCGCCTGTTCGAAGTGACGCCCGCCGGCGAGGTCGTCTGGGAATACGTGATTCCGTGGTTCGCCGAATACCCGGACGAAGCCGCGCGCAAGACCGGGCCGGGACAGCTCAACAGCGTGTTCCAGACGTTCCGCTACAGCGCCGCGCAACTGCCCTGGCTGCGGGCCTGACCTTGCCGTTTACCGCCGGTTTCCGGCGCTCGTCGCCGTTCGCTTCCGAGGGGCCTGCCGTGTCGCACGATCCGATCCCAACGCCCGTCGACGCACGGCTGCCCGCGTGGCAGCTCGCGCTGTTCGGGCTGCAGCACGTGCTGTCGATGGCCGCGTCCCCGATCACGGCCGTGTTCCTGATCGCAAAAGTGCTCGCGCTGCCGGCGGACCTGACGGTCCAGCTGATCGGCGCGACGTTCTTCGCCTGCGGGATCGGCACGCTGCTGCAATCGCTCGGCGCCGGCCCGATCGGCGCGCGCATGCCGTTCGTGATGGTGCCCGG
The DNA here is from genome assembly GCF_003294055.1 of Burkholderia reimsis. Lineage (NCBI taxonomy): Bacteria > Pseudomonadati > Pseudomonadota > Betaproteobacteria > Burkholderiales > Burkholderiaceae > Burkholderia > Burkholderia reimsis. Next base: position 13,364 of record NZ_QMFZ01000065.1, on the reverse strand, counting down.
CGGCGCACCGACGATGCTGTTCGCCGGCATTGCCGCGCAATCGGGCCTGCCGACCGCCGCCGGCGCGGCGCTGCTCGCCAGCGCGTTCTACTGGGTGCTGCTGCCCGTCTTCACGCGTTGCCTGCGGCTCTTTCCGCGCATCGTCGTCGGCGCGATGCTGCTGCTCGTGTCGATCAACCTGATCCGGATCTACGCGACGATCGTCGTCGGCCAGCCCGGTTCGGCCGACTTCGCGCAGCCGCGCGCGCTCGGTCTCGCGCTGGCGACGATCGTCGCCACGGTCGTCGTCGCGGGTGCGTTCCGCGGCACGCTCGGGCGCCTCGCGGTGCTGATCGGCCTGATGGCCGGCGCAACGCTCGGCTGGGCGCTCGATGCGATGCCGGCGCTCGCCGACGTGTGGCGCGGCCCGCTGTTCACGCATCCGGTATGGCTGCCGTTCGGGATGCCGCGCTTCGACGTGCTGGCCGCGCTGCCGCTGCTGATCTTCACCGCGATCTCGATGGCCGAGGCCACCGCGCAGACGGTCGCCGTCGGCGAAACGTGCGGCAAGCCGATCTCGCTGTCGCGCGACGTGCCGAAGACGATACGCGGCGATGGGCTGGCGTCGCTCGCCGGCGCGCTGTTCGGCACGCCGCTGATCGTGACCAGCGCCGAGAATATCGGCGTCGTGCAGACAACCGGCGTGCGCTCGCGCTACGTGACGGCCGCGGCCGGCGCGATCCTGATCGTCATCGCGCTGTTCGCGCCGCTCGCGCGGCTCGCTTATGCGATACCTGCCGCGGTGGTCGGCGGCACCGCGCTCGTCGTGTTCGCGATGATCGGCGTGATGGGCATCCGGCTGCTCGCCGGCGTCGACCTGCACGCGCGCGCCAACCAGTACACGCTCGCGGCCGCGCTCGTCGTCGGCCTTGCACCGATCCTGGTGCCGAACCTGTATCGCCATTTCAGCTCACCCGTGCAGATCGTGCTCGGCAACGGCATGGCGGCCGGCACGCTCGCGGCCATCGCGACGCAACTGGCGTTCGCCGCATTTGCGCGGCTCAGTGGACAGGCAAGCGCGACAGCGGTTGCGGCTTCTTCGCCTTCGCGCGACGGTTGATGGTGGCGGCTGGTGACGTTGCGCGGTGCCGCATGCCAGCCACATCGCACGCCGAGCCGCCGGTTCGTTTGCGATCGCCGGCCCGACACCCAGCTTTCTCACACGCCGGGCTCATGTCGGTCAGCCACGGATGATTCGGATGCGACCCCCGACGCGATGGAACTGGGTACCGGACGCACTCCGTTTCTTCAACACGCGGCTGCTCGCTTGCCTGGCCCTGCACAACGACTGCATCGTCGACGCACGTCCCGCGCACTGACGCACCGGGTGCGTCGGACTGGCCATCTGACCGATTGCCGGAGCCTCCGCGTTCCGGCTATAAATCGTGCATGGACACGAATCGCTGGATCCACGACCCCGTCGGCGCCTTCCGGGCATGGCAGGAAACCGCCGCGACCGGTGCCGACCGCCGGCCGTTCGCGCCGCGTTCGGTCGTGCAGCACGTCGCGATGTTCGAACGGTTCCTGCGTCATCTGATTGCGCACCGCGTGTCGCTGGCCACGTTCGGGCCCGACCACGTCGCGGCCTTCCTGGCGGAACTCGAGCACACCTGTGCGCCCGGCACGTCGACTCGCGTGCGCTACGCGAAGCTGATCGACCGGCTGGGCCGGCATCTGGTCGAGGCCGGCGTGCGCACGATTCATCCGGCCGGCCGGACGACGCGTGATCTCGCATGGCCGGACGGCGAGCCCGAGCCGTGCTACCTGCCGCCCGATGCCGACGCGGCGCTTCAGCACCACGTGCAGCCTCGACCGGACGACACGCCGGCCGATTGCCGGAATCGCGCGATCGTCGCGCTGCTGCTCGGGAGCGGCATCACTTCGGCGGAGATACGTGCGACGACGCACGACGCGCTGGATCTCGACGCGCGGCCGCCGGCACTATCCGTGCCGCGCGATCGGGCGCGGCCGGCGCGCCGGATCGCGCTCGCCGAATTTGCACTGGCACCGCTCGCCGCATGGCGTGCGCGCTCGGGCGACGCGCCGGCATCCGCGTTGCTGTTTCCCGCACCGCGCGGCGGTGGCGCGATGAACGACATGTTCCTGCTGCTCGTGGTGCGCGACGCGCTGAGCGCGATCGGCTTCCATGCGGCGGACATGAGCCCGCGCGTGCTGCGCAATACGGTTGCGCGCCGCCAGTTGCTTGCCGGTCATGCACATGCCGAAGTCAGTACGATGCTCGGTCTCGTCAGTGCGCGAACGGTCACGCGCATCCGGCAGACGCTATCGCCCGATGCGGCAGCGGATCGCGCCGCACACGAGCGCTGATCCCGCGTCCGGCGCAGACTCCGAGTCGTCCGGCTCCCTATTCACCCGGCTTCGACTGGACCAGCCGCAGAATCCGGGTGTCGTATGGTGATTGCATCACTTCGGCAATACGGGCCTCGGAAGCAGCCGGATGCAGTGGATTCAGCAGGAAGTTGTGCGCGTGCGGCACGACGACGCTCGGCACGCGCAGCAGCGCGCTCGGCTGCGTGTGCAGCCACTCGGTACCGGCGCTGCGGGTCCAGTCGACGTTGGATCGCCAGTCGTCCGGCGCGTCACCCTCCGCGATTTCGGCGATATCGACCGAATCGGCTACCTCGATGCGAAGCAACTGGTACCCGCTCGGCAATTGCGCGACCGTGGCGATCTCGAAATGAACGAGCGTCTCGAGCAGCGCGAGCGCCGGATGCTCGGCGAGATACACGACGGGCTGCCCGGCGAAATGCCAGCGCCCGCCGGCGCGCAACCCACCGATGCCTTTCAGGTCGGCGAAATTGCTGATCCGCCACAGCGTCGTCAAGCGAAATACCCCTCGTCGATCTGCGTGAGGGCTTCCTCGACGAGTCGCGCACCATGCTCGGTGCTCGCCATGTCGAGCGACGTGCGGCCGCCGAAGCGCTGGAGCCCGTTGCGCAGCCACGCCATCGCCTTGTCCTGGTCGCCGAACGTGGCCGTTGCCTGCGCGACGATGCGCGCGAGACGGATCGCCTTGTCGGATTCCTCGGGCGACAGGCGTTCGTGCGCCTGGCGGCGATGGCTCAGCGTGCGGCGCGGAATGATGAAGGCCAGTTCGTCCGATTTCAGCCCGCGCTCGGACAGCCGGTCGATCACCGAGACGTCGACGCGCGCGCTCGCCAGCTCGGCAAGATCGGCCCCCGATCGGACTCGGATCGCCAGCAGTTGTTCGAGAATCGTGAATTCGGCCTGACGCGGATGCGCGACGCCCGAAGGATGAAAAGCAATGGTGCTCATGATTTCTCCAGGCAATTTGCCCAATCATTATAGGCGTTTTGCCGGGAACTGGCGGAAGGTGGATGGAGAGTGTGGCTGTGGTGGAGGTCAGGGCGTCTGCAAAGGCGGGCGCGAACATGACCCACCTGGCTGGAGGCACGTTACTGGGGGGCGAATCGAAGATTCGCCAGGGTGACGGAAAGCACTTGTTCAGTATATAAAGTCCGGGAAATATCACGTGGTTGTCACGTAACAACATCTTTACTGATTTCATCCGCTCCCGCTCCGCCGCCCATTCTTCCTGACAAGGCCGGGAGGTTCGCCAAGGACGCAGAGATTTCGTCAAGCGCGGCCCCCGATCCCTGGCACTCGGAACGCCGCTCCTGGCAATTCACCGTTCGTCACGACGGAAACACATCGCCGCGCCTCGCGCCGGATGCGTTCCCACACCGCACGTTTCCCGTCGTCGGTCATGAACACCCGGTGCGAGACCTCGTCGGCCATTCGGCCTCCCCCTTGCAGGCATCGTCGAACAGTGTCGAGCACACATCGACACCGGGCTGTCGGAGATGTCGTGAGGTGTGGGCGCCATCGAAACACTCGTATGGGTCGAAATTCCGGCAGCGCAACGAATCGCGCTCCCATACACGGCTACCTTTCCGCTGGTGATACAGCGATGCCGTGTCGCCGTACCGCCCGGCTTGCTTCGACGACACCACAAGCCGCCCCATGTCGCCATGATGTCCACGCCGTATGTCGATCCAGCCTTCACACAGTTGCCGACTTGTCGTGGAGGATGTTCCGCGACTCCCCGAAAATCCGACGCGTGGTGCTGACCAACAGAGTCGGCCACACACCAAGTTCACCGGTGAACGTCGGAAACCGCGCCACCACCACCGCCAGCCGATTGCCGTGAAGGTTTTCGCCCTCGTTTATCGGCGAATGCCATGCGCCACAGCCCATGCCGTGCGATCCGACATCATTCGCACGCGTGCGCCGCTCCGGAATCACTTCGCGATCAGCCAGACGTCCTGCAACAGCGCGGGGCCGCGCGGGCCGACCGTCTGGATGTTGACGTCATCTTCGACCGGCGCGCCGTTCGCTCCGATCAGCTTTCGATCGTTCGACCGGTCCAACATGATCGCACTCCTGAACAATGTGCGAATCGCGAGGCGCGCACGATCTCCGTTCAGCAGCCGAGGTCGTGCGCCATACCGTGAACAATCAGCCCGCCCACGCGGACGACCGGATCACGCTGCAGAAGTTGCCGGCACGGAAATGCGGATCCTTGTCGGCGAGCACGTCGGCCTTCACGTTGCCGAACGTCGTGTCGGGCTTGTGCCTGATCCCGTCGTAGAACGCCTGGATGATGTCTTCCTTGAAGTGCGGCGTACGCGGATGTGCACGGACGACGGCCTCGCGTTCGACGTCGCTGTATTCCGGATACGTCAGGCCCAGGACGTCCATCTCGACGCCCGCGGTCACGAGCGCGATCACCGGATGCATGTGCTGCGGGATGCCCGGCGTCGTATGCAGTGCGATCGAAGTCCATACGACATCGATATCCTGCTGCGAGATGCCCTTGCCCGTCAGGAAATCGCGGGCGGCGTTGGCGCCGTCCACCTCGAACCGCTCGCACGCGCTGCTGTGTTTGTGCGTGAGCCCCATGTCATGAAACATGCAGCCGCAGTAGAGCAACTCGGGATCGTATTTCAGACCGCGCCGCTGGCCCGCAAGCGCAGCGAAATAGAAGACGCGGCTGGAATGATGGAACAGCAACGGCGACGCGGTATCGCGCACGAGTTCGGTGATCTCGCGCGTCAGCTGGCTATCGGGAATGGTGATGCCTGCAACGTTCTCAGTCATGATCGACCTCCATTGAAAACACCCTTGATTCTCCGGAGCCCGATAGCCGTCTTCAATAGACGTATTGCGTCAAATCCTGCCATTTTGCGCGACAGACGGACACGGTGCCCGCACGGCAGGAAGAACGCCGGAAACAGGCTCCGCCGCGCGCTCCGTGCATCGCTGGCCCCTCTATACTGCTACCCGTCACGTTCGAAACAACACGCAATCGATCATGCCGAAGGTCGTGGGAATCTTCGCCGTTCCGGGCGTTCAACTGCTCGATGTCTCCGCACCGCTCGACGTCTTCGCGCAAGCGAACGCCGAATGCGGGAAACCGTTCTATACGTTGCGGATCATTGCGGGCGAGTCCGGCCCGATCCGCAGTTCGTCCGGCGCGCAGCTGCTGCCCGACTGGATCGTTCCCGACATTCCCGAGCGCATCGACACGCTGCTGGTCGCCGGCGCGCCGAGCGCCGGCCGGATCGCACTGCGCACCGACGTGCTCGCGTGGCTGCGAGCGGCGGCCGTGCAGAGCAAGCGCTACGGCTCGATCTGCACCGGCGCGTTCATCCTCGCGGCCACCGGCCTGCTGAAAGGGCGTCACCTGACCACGCACTGGGCTGCCGCGGACGCGCTTGCCGAAGCCTATCCGTCGCTCGCCGTCGACGCGGATGCACTGTACGTGCGCGACGGCAAGCTGCGCACCGGCGCCGGCGTGACGGCCGGGCTCGATCTCGCGCTCGCGCTGGTCGAGGAAGATCTCGGCCGCGAGATCGCGCGGCGCGTCGCCGCGCAACTGGTCATGTTCTTCAAGCGACCGGGCGGGCAACTCCAGTTCAGCCGCAAGGGCGAGGCGCGCCCCGCCGGGCGTTCGGTGCTGCAGGAGGTCCAGCGCTGGATCGCGGCCAATCCGGAACTCGAGCACTCGGTGGCGGAGATGGCGAAGCATGCGGGCATGAGCCCGCGCCACTTCGCGCGGCTGTTCCGCGCGGAAGTCGGCATGACGCCTGCCGCATGGGTCGAGGCGACCCGCATTTCGGCAGCCCGCCACCTGCTCGAGAATGGCCACGACACGCCGAAACAGGTCGCCGCGAAATGCGGCTTCGCGAATGTCGATACGCTCAGGCGGTCTTTCACCCGGCACGTCGGCATCACACCTGCCGAATACCGGAAACGGCAGGCAGTCCTGGCCGAGTGACACGGTACGCACGCGATACGACACGAACGATGATATCGTCAGCCCCACTCGAACACTTCGGAATACCATTTATTCATCGTTGTCCGGCCACTTGCCGATCGACGACATCGCTCCATTGACGGCCTCGCCCGTGGTCCAGATCAAGCGCCGGACAGGCTCGCAATCGTCAGACGAAATACTCGCCCGTTCGGATCGTTTACCCAGTTGCAATAATTATTCGCTGGAACGCGTATTTCCGACCGGTAACGCGATCGCTACGATGCAATCAACCGCTGAACGCAACAAGCGAAGCGCGAAATCAATGAAACCGGAGGTCATCATGAAGTCGTTCATCTACGCTGTCGTCGCCGCAACCGCCCTGTCCGCCTCGTACGGCGCATTCGCACAGTCGAATCCGTCGGGCCAACTGACGCGTGCCCAGGTACGCGCGGAACTCGTCCAGCTCGAACAGGCCGGCTACAAGCCCGAAGTCTCCGATCAGTATTACCCGCGCGCGCTGCAGACCGCACAGGCCCGTGTGACGAACGCCGATGAAACCGGCTACGGCGCGCAAGCCGCCGCTGGTGTGCGTGCCGGCCGCGCGATCGCGGTCAAGCAGGACGGCCGCGACTCCGTGTATTTCGGCCAGTAAGCGCCCGTCACGCGCCGGCGTATTCCGATACGCGCGCGGCACACCGCACAACACCCCGCTCCCGTTCCAACGGGGCGGGGTGTTGCTTTTTCGGTCATCCGTTCCAGGCACGGATCGCCCCCCATCGCACGCGATCTTGCGAACGCCGTGCCGTTCACGCAGGCAGCCGGTGTTTGCGCATAGAATGGCCGCGTGGTCGGCGCCGGCCGAAACGAACGCGAGCGGAAACCACGACGCCCGGCTTGCCCGATCGTCGCCGCGCCGCAGGCCGGCCCCGATGCCGCACTCATCGCATTTTTCGAAAAGGAGCGGTTTCATGTCTCAAACATCCGGTTCCATGATCACGTTTCAACGCCCGGACGGCCAGGAACTGCAGGGCTATCTCGCCACGCCGGCAAAGACCGAAGGCGCGCCCGCGGTCGTCGTCATCCAGGAATGGTGGGGGCTGAACGACCAGATCCGCGGTGTCGCGGATCGCCTCGCGCGCTGCGGCTACTTCGCGCTCGTGCCCGACCTGTATCGCGGCAAGTCGACGGTCGAGGAAGAAGAAGCGCACCACCTGATGACCGGGCTCGATTTCGGCGACGCGGCCTCGCAGGACATTCCGGGCGCCGTGACCTATCTGAAGACGCTTGCGTCGCGTGTCGCGGTAACGGGTTACTGCATGGGCGGCGCACTCACGCTGCTGTCGCTGCAGTTCGCCGATGCGGACGCGGGCGTCACGTGGTACGGCTTCCCGCCGCTCGACTACCTCGATCCGGCGAAGCTCAAGGTGCCGCTGATGGGCCACTGGGCCACGCAGGATGCGTTCTTCGCGATCGACCAGGTCGATGCGCTCGAGAAGAAGCTGACCGACGCGAAGGTCGGTTTCGAATTCCATCGTTATCTCGCGCATCATGCGTTCGCCAACGAAACGGCCGTCGGCCCCGGCCGTATCGCCGGCACGCAGTTCGATCCGGTGTGGTCGCAAATGGCATGGGATCGCACGCTGACGTTCTTCGGCCGCACGCTTTGGACAAAGCAGGCGTAGCGCAACATCGCTTCGGATGTGAACAGCCGAGCAATAAGAAAACGCCACGGATTTTCATCCGTGGCGTTTTCGCTTTTGCATCTCGCCGGTTCGGCAGGCAGAAGCGGTTGCCCGCTCCTGCCCCGCCTTTCACTTACCCGTTCGTCGCCGCTGCCGACGCAGGCGCCGGAGCGGCCGCCTTGTCGTAGTCGACCGGCGCATCCGGCGCGCGCGGCGTCTCGCCGGCCCGCTGGATCCACCCGCCGCCCAGTGCGCGGTACAGGTCGACCAGATTCGTCCAGCGCGCCAGTCGTGCGTTGATCAGCGTCTGCTGTGCCGAGTACAGATCCGTCTGCGCGGTCAGCACCGACAGGTAGCTGTCGACACCGTTCTTGTAACGCAGGTCCGACAGGTCGAAACGTCGCTGCTGTGCGTGCTCGTTGCGCTCGAGCGCCGCGATCTGCTGGTCGTACGTGCCGCGTGCGGCCAGACCATCCGCCACTTCGCGGAATGCCGACTGGATCGCCTTCTCGTAGTTCGCGATCTCGATGCGCTTCTGCACGTTCGCGAGGTTCAGGTTCGCGATGTTCTGCCCGCCCTCGAAGATCGGCATCGTGATCTGCGGCGCGAACGACCACGCCGCCGTGCCGGCCTTGAACAGGCCGCCCAGCGTCGGGCTGCCGGTGCCGAACGCGCCCGTCAGCGAGATGCGCGGGAAGAACGCCGCGCGTGCCGCACCGATGTTCGCGTTCGCGGCCAGCAGCGTCTGCTCGGCCTGCATCACGTCCGGACGACGCGTCAGCAGATCCGACGGCAACCCGGCCGGCACGTCCGTCAGCAGGTTCTGCGCGTCGAGCGGCATGCCCGCCGGCAGATCGTCCGGCAGCGGCTCGCCGATCAGTTGCACCAGCATGTTCAGTGCCTGCGCACGCGCACGCGCCTGCTGCTGCTGGCTCGACAGCGCCTGCTCGACCACCGTCTGCGCCTGACGCAGCTCGAGCTCGGAGCCCGTGCCGTTGTCGAACCGCAGCTTGGTCAGGTCGTACTGCGCCTGAGCGGACTTCAGCGTGTCCTCCGTGACCTTCAGCAGGTCGTCGGTCGACAGCAGCGTCAGGTATTGATCGGCCACCTGCGACACCAGCGATATCTCGAATGCCTGCCGTGCATACGACGTCGACAGGTACTGCGCGAGCGCCTGGTCCTTCAGGCTCTGCACACGGCCGAACAGGTCGAGCTCCCACGACGCGGACAGCCCGACGTTGTAATTGCGCGAGATCAGCGGCGCATTGGTCGTCGACAAGCCCTGCGGAATGCGCTGGACACTGCCCGTCCCCGTGCCGTCGAGCGTCGGGAACAGCTCCGCGCGCGTGATCTGGTACTGCGCGCGCGCCGCCTCGATGTTCAGCACCGACACGCGCAGGTCGCGGTTGTTTTTCAGCGCGATCTCGATCAGCCGCTGCAGGCGCGGATCGACGAAGAACTCGCGCCAGCCGATGGCGGTCGCTGCCTGGCCGTTCGCGCTGCGCGCGCCGGCCGCACCCGGCTGCGTCGCATAGACGCCGCCGGCCGGGTACGCCTGCGCGACGGGCGCGTCGGGCCGCTTGTAATGCGGCGCCATCGTGCAGCCCGCAGCGAACAGCGCGGCAGCCATCGCAACCGCACTTGCAGTCAAAGCATGTTTTTGCATCGTTACTGCCCCTTCGAATCGTGTGCGTCGCCGTGACCGCGCTGCAGGTCGCCCTGCACGAGACGCCAGGCATCGTCGACGTTTTCCGTCTCGCCGCTGAAGATCGCGCGAACCCGCACGAAGAACATCGGGATCATGAAAATCGCGAGGAACGTCGCCGTGATCATCCCGCCGATCACGCCCGTGCCGATTGCATGCTGGCTCGCCGAACCCGCGCCGTTGCTGATCGCAAGGGGCAGCACGCCGAGCATGAATGCGAGCGACGTCATCAGGATCGGACGCAGCCGCAGGCGTGCCGCCTCGATCGCCGCGCGCACCGGCCCCATGTTCTCGTTCGCCTGCAACTCGCGTGCGAACTCGACGATCAGGATCGCGTTCTTCGCGGACAGGCCCACGGTAGTCAGCAGCCCGACCTGGAAGAACACGTCGTTCTCGAGGCCGCGCAGCATCGTCGCGAGCAGCGCGCCGACCACGCCGAGCGGCACCACCATGATCACCGAGAACGGGATCGACCAGCTTTCATACAGTGCCGCGAGACACAGGAACACGACGAGGATCGAGATCGCGTACAGGATCGGCGCCTGCGAGCCGGACTGGATTTCCTGGAACGACAGGCCGGTCCACGAGTAGCCGATACCTTCCGGCAGCTTGCTCGCGAGCGCTTCCATCGAGGCCATCGCCTGGCCGGTCGACTTGCCCTCCGCAGCCTGCCCCTGGATCTCGATCGACGATACGCCGTTGTAGCGTTCGAGCTTCGGCGACCCATAGCTCCAGTGGCCGGTCGAGAACGCGCTGAACGGCACCATGCCACCGGTGCTGTTGCGCACGTACCAGATGTTCATGTCTTCCGGCGTCATCCGGAACGGCGCATCCGCCTGCACGTACACCTTCTTGATCCGGCCATCCGTATCCAGGAAGTTGTTCACGTACTGCGACGCCCACGCGATCGAGAACGTCTGGTCGATCGCCGCAGCCGTCACGCCGAGCGCGTTCGCCTTCTCGCGGTCGATGTCGACCGTGTACTGCGGCGTATCGTTCAGGCCGTTCGGGCGCACGAGCGCCAGCGTGGGATCCTTCGCGGCCATTCCGAGCAACTGGCCGCGCGCGGCCATCAGTGCCTCGTGGCCGAGACCGGCGTTGTCCGTCAGCTCGAAGTCGAAGCCGGCAGCCGTACCGAGTTCGGGAATCGACGGCGGGTTGAACGGGATCACCATCGCGTCCTTGTACTGCGAGTAGTGCGCGAAGGTCCGGCCGATCAGCGCCTGCACCTTCTGGTCGGAGCGCTGGCGATGCTCGTACGGTTTCAGCTTCACGAACACGAGGCCCGCGTTCTGGCCGCGGCCCGCGAAGCTGAAGCCGTTGACCGTGAACACCGAGTCGACCACATCCTTCTCGGTCGTGGTCAGGTACGTGTTGATGTTGTCGAGCGTCTTGCCGGTCGTTTCCTGCGTGGAACCGGACGGCGTCTGCACGATCATGAACATGTAGCCCTGGTCTTCATCGGGCAGGAACGACTTCGGCAGGCGCACGAACATCACGCCGACCGCGATGAACACGGCCAGGTAGATCACGAGCCAGCGCCCCGAGCGCCGGATCACGTGGTTCACGCCGCCCGTATAACGATCGCGGCTGCGGTCGAAGGTACGGTTGAACCAGCCGAAGAAGCCCTTCTTCTCTTCGTGATGCCCTTGCGGGACCGGCTTGAGGATCGTCGCGCACAGTGCCGGCGTCAGGATCAACGCGACGAGCACCGACAGCACCATCGCCGACACGATCGTCAGCGAGAACTGGCGATAAATTGCGCCGACCGAACCGCCCGAGAACGCCACCGGCACGAACACCGCCGACAGCACCAGCGCCACGCCGACGAGTGCGCCGGTGATCTGGCCCATCGCCTTCCTGGTCGCCTCCTTCGGCGACAGGCCCTCCTCCGCCATCACGCGCTCGACGTTCTCCACCACCACGATCGCATCGTCGACCAGCAGGCCGATCGCGAGCACGAGGCCGAACATCGACAGCGTATTGATCGAGAAGCCGGCGAGGCCCATGATCGCGAACGTGCCGAGCAGCACGACCGGCACCGCGATCGTCGGGATGATCGTCGCCCGCAGGTTCTGCAGGAACAGGTACATCACGAGGAACACGAGCACGATGCCTTCGAGCAGCGTCTTGACCACTTCCTCGATCGACAAGCGCACGAACGGCGTCGTGTCGTACGGATAGTGGACGACGAGGCCGTGCGGGAAGTACTTCGACAGCTCCTGGACCTTGGCCCGCAGCGCCGTCGCGGTCGCGAGCGCGTTCGCGCCCGTCGCGAGCTGGATGCCGAGACCGGCCGTCGGCTGCCCCATGTACTTCGTGTCGAACGTGTAGTTCTCCGAACCGAGCGCCGCGCGGCCGACGTCCTTCAGGCGAACCTGCGAACCGTCCTGGTTGACCTTCAGCAGGATGTTGCCGAACTGCTCGGGCGTGCGCAGCAGCGTCGATTCGGTGATTGTCGCCTGCAGCAGGGTGCCCGGCTTCGCCGGCGTGCCGCCGATCTGGCCGCCCGCGATCTGCACGTTCTGCTGCGAGATCGCCGCCGACACGTCGGTCGGCGTGAGGCTGTAGTTGGTCAGCTTGACGGGATCGAGCCAGATGCGCATCGAGAACTGCGAACCGAGCAGCAGCGTCTGGCCGACGCCGTTCACGCGGCTGAGCGGATCGAGCACGTGCGACGCCACGTAGTTCGTCAGGTCCTCCTTCGACATGCTGCCGTCCTCGGAGTTGAACGCGAACCACATCAGCCAGTTGCTGCTCGACTTCGTGACCTGCATGCCGAGTTGCTGCACGACCTGCGGCAGGTTCGGTGTCGCGAGCGACAGCTTGTTCTGCACCTGCACCTGCGCGACGTCCGGATTCGTGCCCGGCGAGAAGGTCAGCGTGATCGTCGCGTTGCCCGAGTCGTCACTGGTCGACGACATGTACAGGAAGTTGTCGAGACCGCTCATCTGCTGCTCGATCACCTGCGTCACCGTGTCTTCCACCGTCTTCGCGGAAGCGCCCGGATAGTTCGCCTGGATCTGGATCGTCGGCGGTGCGATCGTCGGATACTGCGCGATCGGCATCTTGAAGATCGATGCGACGCCGGCCAGCATCAGCACGATCGCGATCACCCACGCGAAGATCGGGCGATCGATAAAAAACTTGGCCATGAAACGGACTCCTTGTTATTGCGCGGACGACGCAGCGGTCGAACTCGCGGCAGCATTGGCGGCGGTGCTCGCCGGCGCGGCGCCGGACGCATTCGCGGCGCTTGCCGGTGTGCCGGACGCGGCGTCCGGCGCCGGTGCGAGCTGGGCGGGGACCGTCTTCACGGTCGCACCCGGGCGCACCTTGTCGACGCCCTGCACGATCACGTGATCACCCGCTTGCAGACCGCCTTCGACCACCCAGTTCGGGCCCTGCATGCCCGTCGTCTTCAGCGGACGCGGCTCGACCTTGTTGCTGGCGTTCACCACCATCGCGATCGCCTGGCCCTTCTGGTCGTGCGTGACGCCGATCTGCGGTACCAGGAACGCGTTCTCGTTCACGCCTTCCTCGATCCGTGCACGCACGAACATGCCCGGCAGCAGCACCTTGCCCGGGTTCGGGAAGACCGCGCGGATTGTCACCGAGCCGGTGGTCTGGTCGACCG
>NZ_QMFZ01000064.1:0-30012 GCF_003294055.1 Burkholderia reimsis | reverse complement strand
CTGACGCTCGTGTTCCGGGCCTTCTCGATCATGATCACCGCGCGCTCTTCGGCGCTCAGATGCTTGTATTTCGTCATCGCAACACCCTATCTCATCAAAGGTGTTGCACTTGAAGCTAGAGTCTAAGGAGTATCGGCCGGCAGATCCCGACAAGCTCAACCTGCACTATGCGAATAGCGCGAGCTGCCACTATCACGCGCAGCGCAGCATCGAAACTGGACATGATCACGCGACAGGACATGGTCTTGCACTCGCCTGCTGCTGCGCGCTGAAGTAGCGTGGGGACGACTGTTGACTGCGTCAAACCGGCGTTTCCGTACTCCAGCGCCCGACTCTTGCGATTCAGCGGTACGCACCTGACGAGGACTGGCACGCTTGCCGAACTTGAAATTCCCTATAGTTACTACAGACTTTTTGGCGCCAATGTTAATTATGTCAAATATAATTGGTAGACCTTGGTAAAATGGCCCCGCTTGTGCCTGACGTACTCTGCGGCGTTCATCGCGCGATCTGCCGCGGATCCGCTCTTCGAGCTTGTAGAGTCGGTCCTGAAGCCCGACACCGTTGATATCGTGCCAGTTCGAAAGCGCGATGATCGCAAGGCCGATGCCTAGCGATCACCGCACCCGTTGTTACTCGTGTCCCAATGCGAACTGGACTCCTGCCGTACCTCCCGTTTCAATGAACAGGTTGACGAACTGCGCGACCGTTTCCTTGCGCGCCCAATCGCGCTGCAACTCGCAGAACAGCTGTGGAACACTGATCATCTGGCCACCAGCCTGCTCGATGCGTCGCAACGCCATGTCGTGTGCGATAACCGACGTGCCGCCGACCGCGTCTGCGACGACATAGACTTCGTAGCCTTGCTCCAGCGCGTCAAGTGCGGGAAAAGCAAGACAGACTTCACTCCATAAAGCTGTCATGATGAGCTTCTTCCGCCCAGTAGCCTCAACTGCCTTACGAAACTCGACATCCTCCCACGCATTGACGGTGGTGCGGTCATATGTGGGATATTGGTCCAATACCGTTCGCAGCTGCGGAATAGGTGCTTGGTTTAGGCCATTTTTCACATTCGCTGTGGAATGGACAATAGGCAAACCGTAAACAACTGCTGCCTTCGCGACACCAACAATGTTGTTGACGAGAAGTTGGCGATCCATCGAAGCGACAGTATTCACCTGCGGTGGTTGATAGTCGATGACGACGAACGCCGCATTTTGTGGGGTGAGTAGATGATCCTTCTTCGGATCGCGAATAAGCTCGCTGGGCATGAGTTTTCTCCTTGTTTAATACAGTGCGTGAGCGGCACCATTGACGTAAATTCAGCCATATCGACTCCAATCACCCGCCATCACACCGGAATCGCCGAATTGCTGCGCGTCGTCGTGGAACTGCCGAGCATTTTGCGCGTGAAGGGTCCGATTGCCGCCGCACACCGGCAATCGACACCCTCATCGGTACGCGGCAACAACGTGCCGCGCACAAGCTACACAGGCACTCACTGCTTGATGATCTGCCCGTATGCAACATAACCATAATCAGCCGAGTGCAACACGTAGAGGATCGAGCGCTGGAACCCGTTGGTCCCTTTGATAGGAACGAAGAGAATGGCTGCGCTGCCGAAAACAGGGATGCCTGCCGGCAACTTGCAGCCGGTGGAAGCCGCCGCAGACAACGTCATGTCGTACATGTTCTGGTTGGAGCCCGGCGTCGCAAGCAGCAATGTGCCGCTCATGTTGCAGCCGCTCAGCGTACCGCTGACCGTGCCATCGGATCCGACCATAAACGATGCCCCGGATGTGGCCCAAGTACCGGATACACTCGCCTGCGTCACCGCCAGTGCATTTTCCGCGTTGTACGTCCACGCGAAATTCGAAGCCGTTCCGCCTCGGTTAAGACTTCCCGACAACGTCTGCTTCGCGCTATCGGTCCCGGTGCTGTTGCCGATCTTAGTCGTGAACCCGGTCATGACATTGAAATTGGTTCCCGAGCTGATCGACCATGCATTCCCGGTGACGGCCAGGTTGGTGAAATCGGACGACATCGGGATTGACCCGGTCACGTTGAGTGTTGTCAGGTTGTTGTGCGGATCGACCAACGCGATCGTCGTATTGGGGAGCGTCCCAGTGGATACCGACCAGATCCCCGTCGGATCGTTCGCCGACGCGGCTGTCGAACCCGTCTGAGGCGTTTTCAGGCTCGGCATGACTTCCCCCACGGTAACGGGCTGTGACGATGCGAGTGGGGCACTGGCCGGCAGTGCGACGACCGGCGTCGACGCGACGACGGGTGCACTGGCCGAGTTCGCCGGGGAGGCCGGACTTCCGGCGGTCGCGGATGTTTCGCTCGTTGCGCTGGAGGAACCGTCCCTGCCGTCCCCACATCCAGCTACGATGAAACTGGCGATCACACCGGCCACCAGCAAACAGAGATTATTTTTCTTCATGACCAATCCGCTTATTAAGTAATGCAAATTTAATGATCGACTTCCTTTACCACTCTCTTCCAGCGTCACCGAAATGATTGCTACTATCAGAGGATCTTCGCCGAACAGGCTCTCCGCATGCAGTTCGTTGTTCGATTTCCATATAAAAAGCGAGCACCATCAACCAGCAACGATTGCCGTCAATGCAACAGTCCACTATGGACTGACAAAACGACGCTTTCCCTCGTCGCGATATCCGTGTCTCCTCGTCACCGCCTCCTTATGATGTCGCTTGCCTCTCAATACGTGCGACCCTCTGCGCCCGGCACCTACATGCGAAGTGGCCTCCGGTTTAACGCTGACGGCCGTAAGCCACCGCTCGCCATATGAGGCGGAAGCAACCAACGGAAACGTGATCAACATGGCAAAGAGACAGCTCACCGAGCGACGTCGGATCAATGCATACCGGTTCATTTCCATACTTGTCCAAACCGCAGTCAAACGACTTTGCCCTCCCGCGCTTGTTGCAAACGTGCAACCAATCAGATCCAGACGCCTTCGACACGACTGCCGTTAATGGGTGATTGATTTCCGGAAAGTGCGAAAATGGAGAGCTTCTTCCAGGCGTCAACATAATCCGATTTCGGGATGTACTGGATGACTTCATCGAATCGACGCAAGATCGCCTCTATCCCGGGCAACCATTCCGCTTCAAGCCTCCAGTCGCTACGCTTTTCGGCCTCCTGGATACATTTGCTCAGCGCTGCCTCGACATTGAGAAAGAGCGACTGGTCAGACGACGAGCAGGCCGTTCCGAGCAGGAAGTGGGTCATGTAAAGCACGCGCAGCAGCGTGACCATGGTTTCCGGCGTACCATGCCCGGAACGCATCGCTGCCAATGCAAGATGGTTTTCGAGCGAGATGCCGCGGGCAACACCTGCCGGCAATGGCAGTAGCATTTCCTTGTTGCGAGGAATTCGTATTTGGCGTTTCTTTTTCATGCTTTCATCGGGCCGATTGACCGGCCTCCTCACTGATTCCCTGCAGGCGATTCCCGAATATCATGGCCCGATCGATCGGGCCGAAAAAATTGCCGACAGCACCAGATGCAATGCACCCCAGGTCATAAGCGACGCGCACAGCACACCGACCAGTAACCAAAAAATGTGGGAGCTTTTTTTTCCAGACTCCGCTCTGTCGTGTCGACAGTGAGACGATTGACCACGAATCAAGTCCTTGACGTCTCCGATCCCCATTCCGCCGCGTCGTCGCTCATGCATCGAACGCGCCTCTCCGCCGCAACACGCAGTCGAGTCCCGGCTGAATGCTTTCGCGCCAGGCTAAACGCAAGTCGGCAACGAGTCTCACAACATCCTGCGTGGCCTTTCCGTCGAGGCTCCCGTCGTGTATCGAGGATGCCGCATAGGCCGTTTCGGACATCTCATCCTCATTCGGGTGAATCAAAAATACGAAGGAGCCGGCGACCATCGACTTCCCGATCACATAGAAAAGGATTGGCGTCCTCCAACCGTCCGTCGGAAGGTCGGTCTCATCGCGAATCGATGCGCTATCCGAACCGCTTCGCAAGTAGGTCGACGAATCGGAACCTGCACCGCCATCAGCCGATACGTCGGTCTCGCGAGAATCACAAATCGATCGTCGATGCTGCCGCTCGAACACGCTGTTGTACTGGCTCAGGACGTTCGGAATCAGCACGGCGACTTCCTCGTCTGGCACCGTGTCGCCCAGGGATCGCACTTCGATGAAGAATCCTGCGCCCCCGCGGCGCCAAACGTATAGATCAGGGAAGCACCGCGTGCTTGCGGTGTGGTTCTTCGTAACGGCAAATCGATCCTCACATAGTCCGATCGGAGTCGCCTCGACACCCTGTTCGAGGCCCGCGTGATCTGCATTCCAGCCGGCCGCAATGAAATGCGTGTCGCAGATGGTCTTTGCGACCTCCTCGATCAACACGTACTTCCACCACAAATTTGCGTGCATTTTCGTTCGATTTCCATGATTCAGTCAGGCCACGTCCGCAACTGGTGTCAGCACCATCGCGAGCGCGTCATACTCCCGCCACGTTCCTGACGACAGCATCTCAAACGAGAGATCAATCCGAGCCTTCGGAGGGCTCATCGATCGGCTCAATCAAATAGTCCCGCGGATTCTTTCCTTGCAACCAAAGTGGCGTCCGCCCGCGCCCGCTCCATGTCGTTCCGGTTTCCGGATTCCAGTATTTCGGCTTGATCTTTGCTCGCTTCGTCGAGCCGTTTGTCTGCCCGTCCGGGATCAGGTTCAGGTCGACACCAGACACCAGAAGGGCTTGCCTGACTTGCTCCGCGAGCAATGCTGCCTCCTGGCGGCGTGCCGCGTCCAGCTCCGTAAAAAGCATGTCGATCCGGCTCAGTATTTCCTTGTATTTGCTCATCGCGGTGCACCACTACGTTCGTCAGCCGGAACAAATTCGATTCGCCGGTTCGCAAAGCGACCCATCACCGTCAGGTCGCTTTCGACCGGCTTTGCGTTGCCATAGCCCTTCGCGACCAGGGTCTGTGACGACACACCGGCCGCAATCAAATACGCCCGCACAGCCTGGGCGCGCTTCTCGGAAAGCGCCAGATTCGCTTGAAGATCGCCGCTGTTGTCCGAATGCGCCGTCACCACCAGTGAGATCGGGTGCTGCATGGCCTGACAGGCGGCCAGAAGATTCGCCGACTGCTCGAGACTCGCTTTCGCCGCTGAAGGCACGTGGCCACTGGATCGCGCGAAATCGATCAATTGCATGTTCAACGCCTTCGAAACCGCGAGCGCATCGCAATGTGTTCCAAACGGCTCGAGACGATTCAGTGCCTGGGCAAGCGCTTCGTTGGACCGTTCCATCAGGTGGACAGGGTCGAAAATTTCGATGAGGTATTCGCTGCCCAACGCTGCCGCGAGGCCGGCTATCGATTCACTCGCGACCCGCGCCACGGGTGCCCAGAGCTGAACGTGCGCGTTCTGCACGATGCCTTCGACACGCGGCGATCGCATCAATTGAAACCATGCGTCTAGCCGCCCCAGCCAGACAGCCGGCGCAACGGTCCGATCCACGACGAGGTTCAACGTATAGCGCCCGCTGCCGAACCGATTCTCGAGCGCGTCGCTGAGTGCCCGCCGTTCCGCATCGTTGTTGAGTACGGCCTCGACGACAGGAGAGCCGGACGAGTCGACTTTGAACTCGAGCTTCGCGCTCTTTGACGGCTCCGGTAACGTGTCCTTTCGCTGATCGGCCGAACCGGCCTTCACCGCGGAAGCCGGGCTTGCGGGCGGCACGACACGGTCGCCGACATGCTGCTGAGCCAGCGACCGACTCGCCGGCATCGTCGATACCGTTCCGTCTGCCGCATGGCGGACACCGGCCAAGCGGCTCGGAAGATCGAAGTATTGGAGGTGCCATGCCGCCGCTCCGGCGGCCAGGATAACCGCCGCACCGCAGACCGCGACCCACATGCGACGTGGCCTGAACCATCGTCCGCCCTGCGCTTTGAGCACCACGGTGCCGGAATCGGGATCCGAGCCCCACGATTGCCCGGCAAGCCGACGGGTAACGGCCTCCAGTCTTCCGCTCACGACACCGGGAAACTCGGTGGCCGACGTCGACGCGGTCAGTTGCGAGATTCCATCCGTCATGTGCTTCTGCAGCAGCGGAACCTGCGATCGCAAAACGAGCAGGAAGTCTCTCAGTCCGCACTGCTCGAGCAGTAGGCACCGCTTGAGCGCCCCGTAGAGCACCGCGCATGAAAGGCCGACCAATACGTGTGCAGCTTGCGGCGGTATTCCGGAGATGGCCCCGACATGGTCGCCATACTCCGCGAGCCGACGCGCGGTCGTTCGCAAAGCCAGCCTGTCCGCCGCCGATTCAACGTCCTTCAAGCCGGCAGTGCTAGTCACGCATGCGGCAAGACGCGTCGCGACATGGACATCCGCATCCTCCGAACGAACGATCGAGAAAATGCGCTCCGCGTCCTCGACCGAACCGACGGACGCCACCAACGCGGCAAGCAGTACCGGCGTTGCATAGGTCGTCACCCGTCGCAGGATGTCTGCGGAAAGCCCGATCGTTTGCGACAGTCTGTCAAGCACCGCATCGGTGATGATGCCGCTCCCCGCCTGTACCAAATCAAACTTTTCCAACGCTCACCCCGCACATTTCACACTGCGA
Organism: Burkholderia reimsis; assembly: GCF_003294055.1. Lineage (NCBI taxonomy): Bacteria > Pseudomonadati > Pseudomonadota > Betaproteobacteria > Burkholderiales > Burkholderiaceae > Burkholderia > Burkholderia reimsis. The sequence continues at coordinate 23,383 of NZ_QMFZ01000064.1, read as the reverse complement.
TCGCTCATCAACACATCGAGCAGCACGTCATAGCTGGCAACGACTTCCGGATTCGTCGCGAGAAAGCTGCCGATCACCCGGCGTTGCGTCGTTCGGTACGCCTCCCAGTCGTCGTCGTGATGCTGCAACACGTCGATCAGCCTCGCCGCGCCCGCCTGCACATCGTTGCCTGGATAGAAGTAGCCGAGATCCGCGCACAGTTGCGCGTTATGAACCAGCGGGAACCCGTTCCAGCACGCGTCGAAGTAGAAGTAGTTCAGCGCCAGGCCCCACTGATGCGACACCACCACGTCCGTGTTTTCGGACAGGAAACTCGGCGTGTCGTAACGTCCGACGAAGCTCACTTTCGACTGGCGAACCAGATCCAGGTACTGCGCGATGCCGATGAATTCCGGTGAACGGCGCGCAAGGTGCTCGGCATTGGTGACATGCATGTACTCGATCGCATCCGGTACCTTCCTGAACGCTTCCTCCGCGATCAGAAGCGGGTACAGGCAAAATTTCAGCACGTCGATATTCGGTTCCATGACGGTCAGGCGCTTTGCTGCCGCGCGCGGACGATACTGCCCTTCGAACGGCAGATCCCGCGTTCGCATTTCGAGACACATCGGGTCCCACACGAACGGAACTTCGACCACTGGCATTCTCCGCAGCGAACCGAGAAAGGCGGCACTGGTTTCCATCACCTGCGGAATGACCCACACTGCGTCGTATTCCTGGTTGATGAAAACGGAATCGCACATTCTTCGGCCAAATATCATCGCCTCGATCATCTGCACGTATTCCGGCCCGCAGCAGTAGCTCACCACCTTGGCCCCGCGCTCTTTCAGGTAGCGCGTCTGACGTTCGCTGATTTGCCCCCCAAGCTCGATGAGCACGTCGACCGAATCCTTGGCGTCCTGAAACGAACGCGTCGGAAAAGAACGCTTGTCCCATGGTAGGTCGCCGGTCACGTCGATGTCGGTCGTGTTGACCAGCATCACCTCATGCCGACGCGGCGATTGTTGAAACATCTTCGCGAGATACAACGCGTTCTGCTTGATGCCGTTCACCCACAGGCTTTCTGCACTGTCGCGCATCCCGATCGTGATGCCGATTCGAATTCCTCGTTTCGTCATGTCTTTCTCCGTGGCCTCGCTCACTTTCCGATAGACGGCCATCGCCGCTCAAAATCCCACCGCACGGGCAATAGTTTGCCGGCTCGCATGCAACAATCGCTGCGCATACGCCGCGCGATTGCCGGCGTCGTGCGGGCTCAAGCGGGAGAACAGCGCGCGCGCACGTCGCATGTATCCGTCATGGCCGGCATCATGTTCGTACGCGGCAAAGAGCAGCATCGCCGCACCCTCTTTGACGTTGGAGCCCTCGTAAAAATAGCCGGCCTCCATCAGCCACGGCGAGTTGTGCACGAGCGGATAACCGCCATAAAGCGCATCCAAATACAGGTAGTTCTGATCGTTGCCCCATTGATGGCTGACCACGGCGTCCGCGTGCTGGCTCATGTACCCCACGAAATCGTGACGCGCATAGAAGTGCACCTTCTGCTTTTCATGAAGCTTGAGCGAGCGCGTCAGGAACGTGAACGTCGGGTGTTCTGCCATGTGGACGCTATTCAGGATGTCTAGCCGTTCGATGGCGCGCGAGTCCTTTCGGTATGCCTCGTCGCAAATCAACGCAGGCACGGCGAAGCATTTGTTCACCGAGATATTGGGTTCGAGGATTGCCACCTTCAGCCCATGTGGCTGGTTTCCATCAGTCCGCCGCCGCCGAAGCACATAACCAAAGGCATGACCGTTCTGTTCAACCTGCTTTGCGCGCGCATCCAGAAACACCGGATCCCACAGATACGGCACCTCGAATACGGGACACCGGTGCAGCGATCTGAGCATCGGGATGAAAGCGCGATCCTTCCCGAGCACCCAGATCTCGTCGCAACGCTCGGCTCTCGAAAAGAAGCCGCGCCGCTCAAAAATAGAAGGTTCGATCAAACCGACGTACGGCTGACCGCAGCACATGAAGATGACTTTCTTGCCCAGTGCGCGAATGTAGTCGACCCACTCGAGGTCGAGCCCACCGCTCATCTCGATGACGACATCGACCAGATCCGTCGCCGCCCGCGCAGCCATCAGCGGATAGCCCTGTGCCAGCGCTTCGGCTTCGTGCGGCACGGTGGTGCGATCGCCGCAGTTGATCAGCAGGACCTGAGAAACCGCCGGAAGCGACCTCAGTAGTCCCGCCAAAAAGAACACGTTTTGTCCAAGGCCGTTTTCCCAGATGCTCTGGCCTTCGTGCGTCAGTACCGAAATTCCCACCCGCATTTCTTCTACCCCTATCTGGTTGGCGACCCGCGCCCGTAGTTCGAGCGCATCCCAATTGGTCGCCTGTTATCCGAATCTTTGCTCGCCGCTGCTACCGCACCGCTTCCTGCGGTCCAGTTCTTCACGTGTCGCCCCGCACGACAAAAAAGGGGACCGCGGCACGTCGGCCGCGGCCCTGCAAAAAGCCACGTCGTTCCAGCGAGCGAGGACTGCCACTGGGCGGGGTGACGTGGCCGTGACAGCGGTTACGCGTTCATGTCGATTCCTGTCGTCGAATCATGCGAACAGCGCTTCGAGTTCAGCCGAGTAGATCCGAACGTTCTCATCCGATTCGGGATCCAGCGTCGCGAGAAATTTCCGTGTCTCGTGCCGATACGCATCGAGATTGGCGTCGTGTTCGGCATACGCGCGTCGAAGAGCGAGCGCTCCCTCCTCGCAATCGAAGTCCGCGTAGCGATACCCGCATCCACCGATGAAAGCCGAGTTGTGGATCAACGGATAGCCGCCATGCAGTGCTTCGTAATACACATAGTTCTGACCGTTTTCCCAGTGGTGTGCAATGACGGCATCGGCCTGGCGGCTCATGATCTGATACACGGCCATACGCGGCTCGAACGTTCCGATACCGTGGCGTACGAGGTCGAGACTTCGCGCGAAGCCGACGAACACCTGGTCCTCCTTGATTCGCATCGCGTTGAACACGCGAAGCACTTCAATGAAGTTCGGGTCGTGGCGATGCGCGACATCGGCCACCAGCATCGGAATGTGGCAGGTCTTCACCATGCAGATGTTTGGCTCGAGGACCGCCAGTCTCCAGCGCGCCCGTCCGGGCTGGTAGGCAAATGAAAGGTCCGATCCGTCGTCCCGGATCGAACGTTCGAGCAACGCTGGACTCCACAGATGGGGCATCGCCCTTACCGGCGCACGCATCGTCGCACCGTAGTAGTCCGCGCAGGTCATCTCGAATGCCGGCAACGTCCATACGGCGCTGTACGGCGTGCCGGATACGAGCGTCCCATGCGGCTTGTCGAACATCATGCGTTCGATATCGATCACGTAGTCGTTCGCCACGCGCATGCCGATGATGTGCCCGCCCTTCTCCCTGAATGCCTTCGCCCAGACGACATCGAGTTGTGCGCTCAGCTCGATCGTCACGTCGAGTTTTTCCTGAGCAGTATTGAGATCGATGACCGGCGCCGGAGCGAGCGCCAGAAAGTCGCCTGCGTCTGTCGGCCGCCCCGGCCCGCCATTCACCAGAAATACCTCTCCCACTATCGGTGACCGCCTCAACAGCATCACCAGAAAGAAGCAGTTCTGGAAAATTCCGTTCTCCCAGATCGACTGCGCACCTTCGCGCAAATAGATCGTCACGCCGACCTTCAACTTTCGCCTTTCATTCATTGTTCAGCTCCTGGTCGCGCCCGCACACGACAGTTTCTTGAGTTTTGAGATGTCTTCCCCACCCGTCAAAAAAGGTCGTGGCACTCCTGGCACCCGAGGCCACGACAAACGGGGGAAACAGATTTCGCGCGATCGGGGCGTACCGTGACGCCCCGATCGCGTTGCTACGTGCTTACCACTGGTACGAAACGCCGGCCCCTGCCGCAACACCCGCCGACGTCAGGCCGACACCTGCCTTCATCTTCAGGTTCTGCGTGATGCGAGCCGTGACGCCGAGCGCCGATGCGGCATAGCCGTGATACGTCGCCGCGCCGATGCCGACCGCGATCGTCTTGCCGACGTCGACGTCCGGAATCATCGTCAGGGCGGTAGCAGCGGCCACCCCCGAGTAGGCGTCACGAGCCACCTGGTTGACGCTCGACTGAACGCGCCAGATCTGGTTCATGTTCGCCGCGTCGGTGCCGTTCACACCTGCAGCCACGTTGGTCAGACGACGCTCGTTGCCCTCCGAGCCGATCGACACCGTGTTCGCCTCGTTCGCGACGGAGCCTGCGCCCAGCGCGACCGAGTTGGGTGCCGATGCGACCGAATTGGCACCCAGCGCCGTGGCGGCGGACCCCGATGCATTCGCGTTCTTGCCCAACGCCGTGGCGTCCGTGCCCGAAGCGGATGCACCCATGCCGACTGCCGTCGCGCCTTGCCCCGTAGCGCTCGCGCCCGTACCGTACGCAGTGGCACCGATCGTGTTTGCCTTCGCGGTGACAGCCACCAGCGGCGCAAGAGCGGTCGACAACGCGTTGAGGTTGTTGTCAGTCGTGGAGAGACCGGTGGACAGCGATGCCACGTTGCTGTTCGTCGTCGACAGGCCGGTCGACAGCGATGCCACGTTGCTGTTCGTCGACGACAGGCCAGTCGACAGCGATGCCACGTTGCTGTTCGTCGACGACAGTGCTGTCGACAACGATGTCACGCCGTTTTGCACGCCGTTGATGGCAGTCGAGGTCGACGTCGACAGCGAGCTGAGCTGGCTGTAGTTCACCGCGTCCGTCGGATTCACACCTGCTGCAACGTTGGTCAGCCTCACGGGTGTGGTTGCCCCCACCCCGCCCAGCGTGACCGTGCTGTGCGTCGAGTCGTCGTACTGGACCGAGTTGGCCGCGCTGTTCGACAGCGAGCTGATAGCGCTCGACGTCGACGTCGAGAGCGAGGTCAGATTGCTGTTTGTCGTGGAGAGACCCGTCGACAGGGAACCTACACCGCTTTGCGCCGTGCTGATGCCCGTCGAAGCAGACGTCGACAGCGAAGTCAGGTTGCTGTTCGTCGTCGACAAACCGGTCGACAGGGAGTCCACACCGCTTTGTGCCGTGCTGATACCCGTCGAGGCGGACGTCGACAGCGAAGTCAGGCTGCTGTTCGTCGTCGACAGACCCGTCGACAGCGAATCCACACCGCTTTGTGCCGTGCTGATACCCGTCGAGGCAGACGTCGACAGCGAGCTCACGTTGCTGTTCGTCGTCGACAAGCCGGTCGACAGCGAATCCACGCCGCTTTGCGCCGTGCTGATGCCCGTCGAGGCAGACGTCGACAGCGAAGTCAGGCTGCTGTTTGTCGTCGACAGACCGGTCGACAGCGAATCCACGCCGCTTTGTGCCGTGCTGATACCCGTCGAGGCAGACGTCGACAGCGAGCTCACGTTGCTATTCGTCGTCGACAGACCGGTCGACAACGAGGCGACGTTGCTGTCCGTCGAAGACAGTGCCGTCGACAGCGATGTCACGCCGCTTTGCGCAGTGCTGATCCCCGTCGAAGTCGAGGTCGACAACGAATACAGCTGCTGGCCGTTGGTGGCGTCCGTGCTGGTCGCGCTCACTGCACCCGGGGCGACGTTGATGATGCGGCGTTGCTGCGACGCACTGCCGACCGAGAACACATTCGCTTGGCCGCCGTCGGACGAATTCGCGCCGATCGCAACGCTGTTCGTGCCCGTCGTCGCTGCGTTCAGGCCGATCGCGATATCGCCCGTCTGCGGCGCAGCGGAGGTGCCTGCCGCGGCCCCATCGCCAAGCGCGATGGCCGATTGACCATACGCGGATGCATTGTTGCCGATCGCAACGGCACCTTGCCCGAACGCGGTGTTCGAGTTGCCGAGGGCAACCGCACCGCCCGTACCACCATATTGCGTGGCGTCGGCCGTGTTGTTGTTACCGCCCGCGAACGAACCCGTGCCCGTCGCGACGTTCGGATCGCCGATTGCTACGGCGCCTACACCGTTGGCAACGTTGCCGTGGCCGATCGAGACAGCCCCGGCGCCCGGTGCGCTGGCATCGGTACCGAATGCAACCGAATCGGCGCCCGTTGCGCTTGCGCCATTGCCGCCCGCGATTGCGTTCGTGCCCGTTGCAGTCGTCGTCACGGTCTGCGGGTCGTACTGGCTACGCACCACGCCACCCTGGCCTTGCTGCATGTTGACGATGGACGTCGACAGCGTGCTGATTCCGGTCGAAGCGGAGGTCGACAGCGAGCTGAGCTGGCTGTAGTTCACCGCGTCCGTCGGATTCACGCCTGCCGCGACATTGGTCAGCGTCACCGGCGTCGTCGACCCCACACCACCCAGCGTGACCTTGCTGTGCGTCGAGTCGTCATACTGGACCGAGTTCGCGGCGCTGTTCGACAGCGTGCTGATGGCGCTCGACGTCGACGTCGAGAGCGACGTCAGGTTGCTGTTCGTCGTGGACAGACCCGTCGACAGGGAACCCACACTGCTATTCGTCGCCGAGAGGCCAGTGGACAGCGAATCCACACCGCTTTGCGCCGTGCTGATACCCGTCGAAGCCGATGTCGACAACGAAGTCACGTTGCTGTTCGTCGTCGACAGACCCGTCGACAGCGAATCCACGCCGCTTTGTGCGGTGCTGATGCCCGTCGAGGCAGACGTCGACAGCGAGCTCACGTTGCTGTTCGTCGTCGACAAGCCAGTCGACAGCGAATCCACACCGCTCTGCGCCGTGCTGATACCCGTCGAGGCAGACGTCGACAGCGAGCTCACGTTGCTGTTCGTCGTCGACAGACCGGTCGACAGCGAATCCACACCGCTTTGTGCCGTGCTGATGCCCGTCGAAGTCGACGTCGACAGCGAGCTAAGCTGGCCGTAGTTCACCGCGTCCGTCGGATTCACACCCGCTGCGACGTTGGTCAGCGTCACCGGCGTCGTCGATCCGACTCCACCCAGCGTGACCTTGCTATGCGTCGAATCGTCATACTGGACCGAGTTGGCCGCACTGTTCGACAGCGTGCTGATGGCGCTCGACGTCGATGTAGACAGCGAGGTCAGGTTGCTGTTGGTCGTCGACAGACCCGTCGACAGGGAACCAACACTGCTGTTCGTCGTCGAGAGTCCAGTGGACAGCGAATCCACACCGCTTTGCGCCGTGCTGATACCCGTCGAGGCAGACGTCGACAGCGCGCTCACGTTGCTATTCGTCGTCGACAGACCCGTTGACAGCGAATCCACACCGCTTTGTGCCGTGCTGATGCCCGTCGATGCAGACGTCGAAAGCGAAGTCACGTTGCTATTCGTCGTCGACAGACCCGTTGACAGCGAATCCACACCGCTTTGTGCCGTGCTGATGCCCGTCGAAGTCGACGTCGACAGCGAGCTGAGCTGGCTGTAGTTCACCGCGTCCGTCGGATTCACGCCTGCTGCGACATTGGTCAACGTCACCGGCGTCGTCGAACCCACGCCACCCAGTGTGACCTTGCTGTGCGTCGAATCGTCATACTGGACCGAGTTGGCCGCACTGTTCGACAGCGTGCTGATGGCGCTCGACGTCGATGTCGACAGCGAGGTCAGGTTGCTGTTCGTCGTGGACAGACCCGTCGACAGGGAACCCACACTGCTGTTCGTCGTCGAGAGACCAGTGGACAGCGAATCCACACCGCTTTGCGCCGTGCTGATACCGGTCGAAGCCGATGTCGACAGCGAAGTCACGTTGCTGTTCGTCGTCGACAGACCCGTCGACAGCGAATCCACGCCGCTTTGCGCCGTGCTGATGCCCGTCGAGGCAGACGTCGACAGCGAGCTCACGTTGCTGTTCGTCGTCGACAAGCCAGTCGACAGCGAATCCACGCCGCTTTGTGCGGTGCTGATGCCCGTCGAGGCAGACGTCGACAGCGAGCTCACGTTGCTGTTCGTCGTCGACAAGCCAGTCGACAGCGAATCCACACCGCTCTGCGCCGTGCTGATACCCGTCGAGGCAGACGTCGACAGCGAGCTCACGTTGCTGTTCGTCGTCGACAGACCGGTCGACAGCGAATCCACACCGCTCTGCGCAGTGCTGATACCCGTCGAGGCAGACGTCGACAGCGAAGTCACGTTGCTGTTCGTCGTCGACAAACCGGTCGACAGCGAATCCACACCGCTTTGTGCCGTGCTGATGCCCGTCGAAGTCGACGTCGACAGCGAGCTGAGCTGGCTGTAGTTCACCGCATCCGTCGGATTCGCGCCTGCTGCGACATTCGTCAGCGTCACCGGCGTCGTCGAACCCACGCCACCCAGCGTGACCTTGCTGTGCGTCGAATCGTCATACTGGACCGAGTTGGCCGCGCTGTTCGACAGCGTGCTGATGGCGCTCGACGTCGACGTCGACAGCGAGGTCAGATTGCTGTTCGTCGTGGACAAACTTGTCGACAGGGAACCCACGCCGCTTTGCGCCGTACTGATACCCGTCGAAGCCGACGTCGACAGCGAAGTCACGTTGCTGTTCGTCGTCGAGAGACCGGTCGACAGCGAATCCACACCGCTCTGCGCCGTGCTGATGCCCGTCGAAGCCGACGTCGACAGCGAAGTCACATTGCTGTTCGTTGTCGAGAGCCCCGTCGACAGCGAATCCACACCGCTTTGCGCCGTGCTGATACCCGTCGAAGCCGATGTCGACAGCGAAGTCACATTGCTGTTCGTTGTCGAGAGCCCCGTCGACAGCGAATCCACGCCGCTCTGCGCCGTGCTGATACCCGTCGAAGTCGACGTCGACAGCGAACTGAGCTGACTGTAGTTCACCGCGTCCGTCGGGTTCACGCCTGCTGCGACATTGACGATACGGCGTTGCTGCGATGCACTGCCGACCGAGAACACATTGGCCTGGCCGCCGTCGGACGAATTCGCGCCGATTGCAACGCTGTTCGTGCCCGTCGTCGCTGCGTTCAGGCCGATCGCGATATCGCCCGTCTGCGGCGCAGCCGAAGTGCCTGCCGCGGCCCCATCGCCAAGCGCGATGGCCGATTGACCATACGCGGATGCATTGTTGCCGATCGCAACGGCACCTTGCCCGAACGCGGTGTTCGAGTTGCCGAGGGCAACCGCACCGCCCGTACCACCATATTGCGTGGCGTCGGCCGTGTTGTTGTTACCGCCCGCGAACGAACCCGTGCCCGTCGCGACGTTCGGATCGCCGATGGCGACTGCGCCTTCGCCGTTCGCGACGTTGCCGTCACCGATGGAAACGGAGCCCAGGCCCGGCGCGCTGGCATTGGTGCCGAACGCGACCGAATTGTCGCCGGCTGCGTTAGCGCCATTACCGGCTGCGAGTGCGTTCAGCCCGGTTGCCGTCGTCGTCACGGTCTGCGGGTTGTACTGGCTGCGCATCACACCGTTCTGACCCTGCTGAAAGCCGGCGATCGCCGTCGAGGTCGACGTCGACAGCGAGGTCACGCCAGTCGAGAGCGAAGCGGCCGCGGTCGACGCCGACGTCGACAGGCTGGTCATGCTGCTACTGGTGGTCGACACCGCCGTCGACGCGGAAGTCGACAGCGAGATCACATTGCTGTTGGTCGACGACAGCGACGTCGACAGCGAACCGATGCCGCTCTGCGCCGTGCTGAGGCCAGAGGACGTCGCCACGGACAGACTGGCCACATTGCTGTTGGTGGTTGACAGCGCAGTCGAGACCGAGCCGACACCCGTCGACAGGGAACTCACCGCCGTCGATGCCGACGTCGACAGACTCGCGACGCTGCTGTTCGTTGTGGAGAGCGCAGTCGACGCCGACGTCGACAGCGACGTCATCGTGCTGTTGGTCGTCGAAAGCCCGGTCGACAGCGAGTTCACGCCCGTGGAAAGCGACGCCTCGGCAGTCGACGACGTGGTCGACAAGCTTGTGAGGCCGCTATTTGCGGTAGAGACCGCCGTCGACGTCGAAGTCGACAGTGACGTCAGGCTGCTATTCGTCGACGCAACGGACGTGGACAGCGAATTCACGCCGCTTTGGGCCGAGCTGATACCGCTCGACGCGGACGTCGACAGCATCGTCAGATTGCTGTTGGTCGTCGACAGCGATGTCGACAACGAACTTACGCCGGTAGACAGCGATCCCACGGCAGTCGAAGTCGAGGTAGATAACGACGTCACCGTGCCGTTGGTGGTCGACAGAGCCGTCGACAGTGAGACGATGCCGGTCGACGTCGACGTCGACAGCGAGAACAACTGACTACCATTGGTGGCGTCGGTAGAGGTCGAGCTCACAGTGCCCGCAGCAAGACCGGTGATCTTGTTCGAAGAGAGCGTGATATTGCTGCTGATGTTGATACCACCGAGCGCGCTGATATTTAATGGCCCGGTGTTGATCGTAATGAAGCCTCCGGCACTATTGACGTACATGTAGTTTATTCCGGATGCCCCACCGCCAGCCTCAATGCCAGCCGCTTGGCCCGCGCTACAACCGGCCATCCATGGTTGATTACCGGAAAACGCGCCAGATGCGCCGTAATACTCCGACGTCGTTGGTGAACACGCATAAGCGGAAAATTGTGCGTATGCCGAATTGCCGCCGGAAAATTCGGCGATCAGCATCAACACACCCACCATCGCGATTCGCATGGGTGTCGCCATTCCGAACGAGCCCCCTGCCACGTCGACCGGCAATGCCGATTCGACCGTAGCAGAAACACCCTTGCCGGCCGCCTTCGATATTTCGCTGACAACCACCCAGCAATTCCTTACCACACTGAAAATAACTCTATAAGCTTTATTCATTATTAACCTCCAACCTCACCGTTTTCGCCGTGCAATATTTTTTTGTATTGCAAAGCGGCGCCTCGTGCCAAAGAAAGCAGTCAATCCTCCCCTGCGTGATCACAAAACCCGTTAATACGCTCTTTCGGAAGACCCACATAAATTTCCGATCGTCGAAAAATCAACGAACCAAGCGAAATAAATCTTGATTTTCAAAAATATCGAAATCCACAAGAAGCGGAATTAATGTCGATTTATCCGGTTTACCTGATCCGCCGAAGAGCTACATAGCCGCTTTCGGGCTATCAGCAAACCACTCGGAAATAAGCCGTCCGTGATACCGTCCGGATTGCGCGACGCGTCTGAGCAAACGCATCGAGTCGGTGCGGCTCTGCCACATCAGCACCGCGGCCAATCGATCGCGCATCACCAGCGCGATGGCCGAGCGCTTGCCGTACACCCCGCTCACCAGACCGGCCACATAGGCCTCCCGAACCTGCTCTCGCAGCGAAGGCGTGACGCTGCGCTCGAGCACTGCGGCCGCATTGCGTTCGAACATCTGCACCGCCCAGTCAATGGCGCCTTCGGGCTCATCCGATACGTCGGCGGAATTCGCTTCACACAGCCATTCCGGCGCATCCCACGACGCGTCCTGTGCATTCAGGACATCGGCGGGCCAAAACGTGCACGCGGACCGCGTCGCACCCGCATCGTCGAACCGCCTCTCCGGAACTCCCACGTACCTGCCCTGAACCCAATCGGCACCGGCTGCGCGCGCCAACGCGAGCATCTCGTCGGTTTCCACGCCCTCCACGACCACACAACGCGCACACTTCCGGGCGATCTCGATCAGCCGCGCAAACCGATCGCTGCCCGCCGCGTTTTCGCAAGCCGCCTTGAGAAGAGACCCGGCCACCTTGACGATGTCGGGCGTCCCGATCGTCATCGCGGTTTCGACGCCATACCCCTCGCCGATGTCGTCGATCGCGACGCGGCACCCCAATTCCCGCAATCGCGCGACGAACGTCGCAGCCTGCGGCCCGCGCAGCCGCGCGGTCTCGGTAATTTCGACGACGAGGCGTCGCGCCACCTGCGGCATCGACGCAAGATCGGCCAGGATCGGATCCCACCACGCATGCTCGCCGACGCTCAATGCAGAGACGTTCACGCCGAGGCAGTACTCGGGATGGCTGGCGAGGTGCTCCGCGACCTTGCTGACGGCATATCCGTCGACATGGCGCATCAGCGAAAGACGCTCAAGACTGGGGATGAACTGGCCGGGAAACAGGACACCGCTACCGCTCGACGACCGAAGGCGCACCAGACCTTCGTGGTACAGGACGGCGCTGCGATCCTGCGCACCGCACACGGGCTGGAACACGAATTCCGCGGCGCCGGCGTTGATAGCCTTCAGCGTCGCCAGAGCCACCGCGATGTCGTGCTGACGCTGCAAATGACGTACCGCCGCCCCGGTCGGCTCCGCTACACGCGCGCGCTTTCGAATGTCCATGCCGCTCCCCATCGTCAACGATGTGTCGGGTGGAGAATCAGCCTGGCATTCGATCAACCGACGGCAGATCGCTCTGCCGTCGCGCAAACCGTTACCCCACTCGACGCAAGCCGGCGATCACACCTGCCGGCCATCTGAATCTGCTTCCACGGGCACGTTGCAAAAGGGAACCTTTGAGCGAAAGTAGCGAAAAATTTTCTTGAAGCCGCCGGAGCTCCGCCCAGCAAGGGGCGCGGGGCGACAGTGGGCACGTTGCAAAAGGGTTCCTTTTTGTCGAGTACAATCCGGCGCAGTTGACAGTTTTTAAAGATGTTTCGATTTGCTAACAGATCGAATCGTGTGGAGATTCGGGACGAGCCACGTGCCATGGCGCCGCACCACCACACGCATCGATCGACGTGTTCCCGAAGCGCACAGGGCCGCGCCCGGAAAAATGTTTGTGCTGCAGCACTGTGGCAAACGTCGATTCGAAAAGAGAGAACGGGCCTCCGCCCCACACCACCATGGATAAGCCGTGTTCGATTCCGCGCCAGACGGTGCTGAATCGCGTCCGTACGCAGACTTGGTTCGACGGAATTTGGGTCGAGCCGCGACGTAGCAGCCACCGCGGGAACCCGCCGGGAGTCCGGCCATGAAAATGGGATATGCGCGCGTTTCCACCGACGAACAGAATCTCGCGCTTCAACAAGACGCGCTCGCTCGCGCCGGTTGCGACATCGTGTACGCGGATCAGGGCGTCTCGGGTGCGAACTTCCGTCGCCCAGGTCTCGACAAGGCGCTGGCGAAGCTCCGCGCGGGTGACACGTTCATCGTCTGGCGCCTCGATCGCCTGGGCCGCTCGACCAGCAAGCTGATCGAGCTCATCAACCAACTCGGCAGACGCAAGGTGGGATTCGTGTCGCTAAGCGAATCGATCGATACGAACTCTGCGAGCGGAACGTTGGTGTTTCACATGATGGCTGCGCTCGCGGAATTCGAGCGCCGTTTGATAAGCGAGCGCACACGCGCCGGTATCGTGGCCGCGCGTGCTCGCGGCAAGCGGGTCGGCCGCAAGCCGGCGCTCACTGCGAAGGACTGCAAAGAAGTGAGGATGCTTCTCGAAACGAACTCGGTTTCGGAAGTGGCGCGCCGCTTCAACGTTCATCCCGCAACCGTGCGTCGCGTGATGAAGTCGCACGAGAATCGCGCGCCGGGTGGCGCAGCACTCGCTGCTCAGCGGGAATCGTGACATGGGAGCGCAATGACCACCCGTGCCGAGTGCGGCGCGGCTCATTCGTCCACGTCAAGCATCCGATACGTCGGGGACGCTCATGTCGCTTGCGATGCGATCCAGCCGAAGGCTGATGGTCGCGCCCGCACCGATCGCGCTCTTGATCGACAAACACGCGCCGATCAGTCTTGCTCGCTCGGCCATTCCCAACAAGCCGTATGAACCTTTTCCGCATGCGGTCGACAGGTCGAAGCCCGCACCGTTATCGGTCACCGTCAGCTCGATGCTCGAAGCGGTGCTGGCGAGCCGGATCTCCACGCACGTCGCCTGTGCGTGCCTCGCGATGTTCGTCAACGCTTCCTGCGCGATTCGGAAGATGGCCGTCGATTGCGCCTCGGGCAGATCCGGTTCGTCACCGTCGATGTGGAACCGGCAGGGAACCTCGCCATGCTGCATGTAATCGCTCGCCAGCCATTCGAGCGCCGCAGCCAGGCCATAGTTGAGCGCGACCGGTCGCAAATGGCTCGCCACGTCGCGGACGATACGCATCGTCCTCTCGATCAACCCGGACATCTGCGCGGCTCTCTGCCGCTCCGGGCTGTCTTCCGGAAGCTTCGCCTTCAGCAATGAAACGTCGATCTTCAATGCTGTCAACAACTGCCCCAGTTCGTCGTGAACGGTCATTGCGATCTGCTTGCGGTCGCTCTCCCGTATTTCCTCCATACGGGCCGACAGCCGGCGCAGCTGTTCGCGCGACCCGAGCAGGTCGGCCTCCGCCCGCCGTCGTTCCGCCACCTCGCACTGCAGCCGGTCGCGATGCTGCTGCAGCTTCTCGCGCGCCCGCCTCCGTTCGGTGATGTCGGTCAGCACGCCTTCGATGTATTCGGGGGTCCCATTACCATCCGGTATGCTCCTCGCATTCACCTCGACCCAGATCGCCGCACCGTCGCGCCGCCTGATCCGCAATTCTACCCCGACGATCCGCTCCTCGATTTCCGACGCGGCGAACAAGGCTCTGACCTGCATCGGGGAGAACACCAGCGATTCACGTGTCGCGGCACTGCCGTTGATCAAGTACTCGGTCGACTGATATCCGAGTACACGGGCCATTGCCGGGTTTGCTTCACACAGGCGTCCGTCCCGGTGGAGCAGGAATATCCCCTCGATCGCATTCTCGAAGATCCGTCGATACTTCGTCTCGCTTTCCCGCAGAAGTGCCGTCGAATTCCTCAGACGATGCACCATGGAGTTCATCCGTATGGCTAACTGACCGAACTCGTCTGTCGACGCGACCGGACACTCGACGTCCAGATCACCGGAAGCGATTGCGTCGATTGCCGCCTTGAGCCGATTGATCGGCGTATGAACGGCTGACCTCAGAACAAGATGAATCGCGACATAGAGCATCGCGAGGAGCAGTGCCATCGTGGCCAGCACGGCCAGTTGCTCGTGCCGGATTTCACGTTCCATGAGCGACTTCGACAAGACGACGCGTATTTGACCCAGCTTTTCCCGCGGAGCATCGCCGGACGCTGCGTGGAAAATGTCGCGAACGCGAACGACTGCATCGTTAGGTTCCGTATCAGGTTGCGGCCGCACTGACGAAACCACACCGAACCGCGCGTCGTACACGGTGAATTCCACGACCTCCTGATTGGACGCAAGCGTGCGCAAAAGGACATCTATCGACGCCTTGTCGACGTTCCACAGAGGTTGATCGAGTGCGGCACTCAAGAGCTCGGCGATACGCGATGCCTTGCCCTCGAGCTCGGCCAGATGCGCCTTGCGCCCGTGTTGAGTCAGCGAGTAACCGGCCAAGCCCGCCGTCAACACGACAAGCACAAGCAACGACAACATCAATTTGCGATGCAAATTGAGCGAACTCAACAAAACCCTGAGCGAGCGAGCCAGACGTGACATCAAGCTGTCGCCATCTCTTTGCCGAGCAGGCGGCTCAGCCTGAAGTCGTATGGGCCATCGTTTCGATATCGGGATTTCGAATAGACACCGAAGTTCAGTTCATGCGGATGAAGGAATATCGCGTCGTAGTACGACGCGGCATTTTCAGCCTGAACGACCGTGAGAAAATCCGCTTTGATTCGGGCGCCGCCGCGCGTCGCGAAGTCCCGACCGTTGTGATAGTCACTGATCAATACCATCGCGAACGCCCCGATGAAGTAGTCGCCGGCCATCATTGCACGAAGCGTTCCCTTCATCACGCGCAGGAGCGCCTCTTGCAACGCCCCGATTCCACCGACAACGGCTCGTACTTGACGCGTCTCGGCTGCCTTGAGCGCTGCCAACGTAATCGAATCGTTCGCTCCCCAGATGACGTTCGTTTCGGGATAACGGGCCAGCAGGACGAGTGCCTTCTCGTAGCTGTCCGAAAAGCTCCAGTTGCTGAACACCAATTGATTGACGTGCGCGTGCGGCGCCCGGGCGAGCCACGAGCCGACGCCTGTAGCCCGTTCCATGGATACCGGGGTATTGGGATCCCCCGTGATTCCGATGACGCGAAGGCGCGCGAAGCGACGATCGCGACAGAGACAGTCCATGAGTCGGTAGCCGGCGCTATTGGCATCGGCTGTCAGGGTACCGATCCAGTTGCGTATTCGTCGACGTTCGTCGCCAACGATGCGCCGTTGCTCGTTCGTCAGATCATTGTGGATCAGCACGATTTTCGAGGACGTTCGGCTCAAGAGCCGAAGCATGTCTAGCGCAGCCATCTTTTCGTTGACGATCACGACGTAATCTGGAGCGTCGGCCCTATTGGCCACCTCCTCCGCCTGACGCAGCATCAGCATGTGGTCGCGTTCGGCGTACAGCACCTCGAATTGCATGCCGAAATTTTTAGCCGCGATCGACATGAACTTCGAGACAAGCTGCCAATGCTGGCCGGTTTCTCGCTCGGTCGACTCTCCGGGATTGAGGAAGACCACGCGCGCTTTCGCGAATGACGGCGTTGCACCACGGGATGCAATGTTCAGAACGGAGCCGGCACCGGCAACGAGGATTTGTCTGCGATTCATCGGACGATATGACGGCGCGGAACTTCTGAGCGGGACATAAGGGGGCGCATCGCCGATGGGCCCGCTTGACGCATGAAAAACGGTGTGGACCAAAAGGTTAATTGTCAAAGAAGTATTTTACAATTGCGTATTAGTACCGAGTGTCCCGTTCAGTACGATTTGCCCTATGCGTGCATTCGCGCCCTTATATTGACGATCGCGTCGATCCCCATGGCGCAATACCGGGGGTCGACCACGATTTTCTCGCTGGATATTTCTTCGATGATTCGCACGCTGATTGCCGACGACCACGCAATCGTTCGCAGTGGCATCCATCAGGTTCTCGCTACGACCGCTGACATTCAGGTCGTGGCCGAGGCCGCCCAAGGCGCCGAAGTGCTCGAGATGCTTCGCTCGCTACCCGTGAACGTGGTGCTCCTGGACATGACCATGCCAGGACTCAGCGGTATCGATCTGATCCGCCGTGTTCGCGAAGAACATCCCGCTTTACCCATGCTCATTCTCAGCGTCCATAATGACCCTCAGACCGTCTCTCGCGCCCTTCGCGCCGGCGCTACCGGCTATGTGACGAAGGACAGCGACCCCGATGTGCTGCTGGCCGCTATTCGCAAGCTGGCGCGCGGAGGGCGATTCATCGATCCTCTACTGGTCGACGCAGTCGTGTTCGACGTCGCTGCGCTCGAGCCGACGGCAGAAGACGTGCTGTCCTCGCGCGAACTGCAGGTGCTGAAGCGGCTGGTGACCGGCAAGACGGTCAACGAGATCGCCGCGGAGTTTTCTTTGAGCGCCAAGACCATCAGCACGCACAAGGCGCGGCTGATGCAAAAGCTCAGCATCACGAATAATGCCGAGCTAGTCCGTTATGCCATCCGACACGATTTGCAGATCGATTGATGCCGGCGAGCCGTACCCCTCGGCTCCGCACACGCTCATTGGCTTTCGCCATCGTCGCGGATGTAGCGCCGCAGCGTCGACTGGTGAACGTTCAATTTCTCGGCAACCTGGGCAGGCGAATTGTCCTGCAGAAGATTGTCCAGTTCCGCGATCGTGACATCGGTCAGCGCCTTGGGTCGACCGATACGGCTACCGCGCTCCCTCGCCGCCGCCATCCCCGCCCGCGTACGTTCGCTGATCAGTCCGCGCTCGAACTCCGCAAGCGCTGCGAGCATGTGAAACGTAAATCGCCCGCTGGAAGATTGGGTATCGATATATTCGGTAAGCGACATGACGTGCACTTTCCGCTTGTTCAGATTCCCCATGATTTTCGCGAGGTGCGTCAACGAGCGGCCGAGTCGATCAAGCCTCCATACGACCAGCGTGTCCCCGGCGCCCAGTAAATCGAGAGCCTGCTTCAAGGCAGGACGATCCATGCGGGCACCCGAAATGCCTTTGTCGAAGCAGATCGCCTCGCATCCGCATCCTTTCAATGCCGTTAGCTGCATGTCCAGATGCTGCTCGTCCGTTGAAACGCGTGCATATCCGATCTTTTTTCCGGTCGCCATTACTCATACCTGTCGTGAACATCGAGTCACAGTCGCGATGGCCGGTGCAAGGCTCAGGCAACCTCCTTCAAGGGAAGATCCATGTCGACCCGAGACACGCACATTTTATTTTTTTGAATTAATATCTGTCCACAACAAACAGCACAATTATCAAATCGCGAAATAAATAAATAGCCGCCTACACGGCACGTAAGGATTTCCCTACAAATAAAATCAGAATATCCCGAAAATCGACAAAACCTTAATTATTATCACTCCACCAGATTTATCTTCACTATAATGAGCGCCTACGATTCGGAACGCCATCACACGCTGCCTTTGCTGCGAAGGGAAGATCCGCGTCTCACGCTCCATGAAATTCGGCGCCAGAACGGCAGATGTTCGTCGGTCGGTCGGACACCGGGCGCTGGAATGAATCGGGCCGGAATCACAAGAACGTGTTTGGGAAGTCTGACGCCCGGCGCCCATTTCCATGACGTGGACGGCCGGGCAGATATGTCAACAATCGCGTCGTCCCGATCAAATCTGATTGGGGCGTTGCTGAGTTCAAAGGCAGGAGGCGGCGCACGGGCGGTAGCGGGCGAGTATTCAGCCGCGCTGGATCATTGATGGAAACGTGAGCATCGGGACAGTCAGTGCGCGGCCCGCATTTCGCAACTCTTGCGCACGTAGCGCCATAGCGTCGTTCGATGCACGTTCAACGCACGCGCAACGGAATCGGCAGGGTGGGTTCGAAGCAGGATTTTCGCCTGTTCGATCTGGGATACGGATAGTGCGGCCGGTCGCCCGACGTGTTGTCCCTTCCCTCGTGCGGCGGCCATTCCCGCGCGCGTCCGCTCGCTGATGATGTCGCGCTCGAATTCGGCAAGTGCACTCAGCATGTGAAAGACGAATCGCCCGCTGGTCGAGCCCGTATCGAGGTGTTCCGTCAGCGAGACGACACGGACCCGTCGCTCATTCAGCGTTTCAATGAGTTCGGCGAGTCGTGTGAGCGAGCGTCCCAGACGATCGAGACGCCAGACCACCAGGGTGGTACCGGGGACGAGCGCATCCAGCACCGCGTTCAAACCGGGTCGATCGAATGTCGCTCCCGATACGCCACGGTCGGAATAGATGTGTTCGCAACCATGCGCTTGCAGCGCCTGCAGTTGCAGATCGAGATGCTGTTCCTCGGTCGAGACTCGTGCATAACCAAACTTCATTGCGGCCCAAATACCATGTTTTCTGTACTTTGCATGACCGCGCTACTCGACACGGCACACATTCACGCGCGCAAGCGCTCTGCCTGACGTTCGGCGATCACCTCAACACCTGCCCAAACGTTCTTTACCAAACGTCCAGCAAGCGTATCAGTTGCAAACCTGCAAGCACATTCAGAAAACATGCAAAGCTCACTTGCAAATTCGCAAGCCACATGCGATCTCAACGATCTTCGATTGGTTGCGGCCATTCACGAAACCGGGTCGCTCTCGGGTGCCGCGCGCCGCCTGGGGCTCAACCACGCCACCATCTTTCGGCGGATCACGGCAGTCGAATTCAATCTGGGAGTACGCCTGTTCGAGCGTCAGCGCGGGCGCTATTCGGCAACGCCCGCTGGAGAGGAATTGGCCATGGCCGGCGTGGAAATCGATGCGCTGGCAGCCAAATCGCTTCGATTGGTTGCCGGTCAAGACATGCGGCCAAGTGGCATCGTTCGCATTGCGACGACGGAGAGCTTTGTCGACAGCGTCTTGCCGCCGATTCTCCGCCGGTGCCGCACGACGTATCCGGAGATTCGATTCGACATCCTTAGCTCGAACATGATGCACGACCTGTCACGAGGAGAAGCCGATATCGCGATCAGACCCGCACAACGTGCGCCGGAAAACCTGATCGCAAAAAAGATCGGTGATCTCGTGTTCGCTGTATACGGCTCCCGGGCGTATCTGAACGAATCGCCGGCGACTGATTGGCATACGCACGAATGGATTGCTCTCGAAGCTACGCAAAGCCAACATCGCGTCCTGACCTGGATGGAAAAACTGCAGCCCCCCGAGCGCATCGCATTTGTCTTCAGCACGTTCATCAGCATGTGCGCAGCATGTGTGCGAGGCTTGGGCTTGGCCGTCCTGCCCTGCTTTCTCGCTGACACTCGACCGGAGCTCGTCAAGCTCGAGACGCTGCCGGAAGACTGCTGGTCGCAGATATGGCTGCTGGTCCACCCCGATCGCTATCGGACCGCACGCGTGAAAACCGTGTTCACGTTGCTGCATCAAGCGTTGGTTGA
Source organism: Burkholderia reimsis (assembly GCF_003294055.1). Classification (NCBI taxonomy): domain Bacteria; kingdom Pseudomonadati; phylum Pseudomonadota; class Betaproteobacteria; order Burkholderiales; family Burkholderiaceae; genus Burkholderia; species Burkholderia reimsis. The sequence goes on along the minus strand of NZ_QMFZ01000064.1, from coordinate 3,141 downwards.
CGAGGCTGATTTGATTGCGGGAAAGACCAAGAACATCGAGACCGACGCGATTTTCACTGATCAGGTGGCCGGGTAGTCCACGGACCTATGTGAGGTGCCGCTGGCAAACTTCAGATAGCCCGGTGTTGACCAGCACTTCAAATTGACAACGCTGTCGAGCCATCCGACTCGAATAGCGCGATTATCGACAACGGTACTGCAAGGACTGGCGCGATGAGCCCCCGAACCGCGGCCGTTGCGTGGCAAACGCGCGGGCTGGCTTGCTCGCCTGCAACGCACGCGGCATGGCCTCCGCAACTGAACGGCCGATCGCGTCCAAAACCTCCAACAGCGGTACGACCATCACGGCGAGTAGCTTTTGGACAGTGTGCTATCTCCAGTAGGTCATATCGCCGTCAACCGCCACCTCGGGGATGATGGCGAGCGGCGCTTGTCGAAGGAGGTATAAGGCCTCGGCATACCGTCGTGCTTCCTCGCGTCCAATCGAGCTGCGCATAAGGCAGCGAGCGATGCAACGCTCGACCCACTCGTGTTTGGTGAGAGCGTTTTCAGGGGATTCCAATTCGTTGCCCTTCGCGTCGTCGAAACGCAGTCGTTCAGCTTGGCGGCGCGCATCGTTCACGCCCCGATGGGGCGCCATCAAGCTTCGATTCGTCCTCCTCGCGAAGTGCGAACAAGCGAAAGTACCGCTCGACTTCAGCGATCGGATATAGCTGAGATCACGGCAACACTTCATCAATCAGTTGCTCGATCGATCCGAAGGTCATGTACCACAACCGACTTCGGACCGCTCCGGCAACCATGGTCGGGAGTGGGCCCCATTGCGGTCACTTCTCACGACAGCCCGGCCCGAGGGATCGGTTTTTCAGTGTCTTCGTTCAACGCGGTGCCCCACCGAATCGCGCTTCGACAGGTGGTCCGACCCGCAGGACCTGCCCCGGTTGAAGCGACGAATTCGAAGCGAGGCTGTTCCAGTTCATCAAGGCGGTCGGCTGCTGACCGAACTGCGTCGCGATATGTGTGATGGTATCGCCCGAATTGACGCGATAAAACCCTGCTGCCACGCTGGAAGCGAAGGTTGCCGTCTTCCGACGGTGACTACGGACGCCATGCCCGCTCACCGATGCTTCTCGCGCAAACGTTGCGATTGGATCTCCGGATTCGTCACTTCGGGCGCTAGCCGGCCGCGGTTGAGCCTTGGACGCGTCCGCTGGCACATCGCGGTGTGCGCGGTGGTGTTTGATCGCACGTGGGTGAGGAATGGGCAATGAGGCAGCGTTATCCAGTTGGTCGATAGTCAGTACTTGGATAGGCTGTGCTGCTTGCACCAAATTTCCGAAGATGGTGCAAGCAAGCACAACGCCGTAAGCCGCTACGGTATTTCTTATATTCATTGCAGGTTTTTTTGATTTTTTGTGACAAATTGCTGGAAAAAATCTACACGCATCGAGGTGGCATATGAAACACAACGCGATTCACGCAAACTGATTGAGACGCCGAATCATCATTACCGGAACCAGGGCAATTTTTTACAAGACTTGCGAACTCATTTTTCCGGCGACTCGCGGAACAGGCTGCGACACAACTTTGCCGCAGCCTCACATATCCCTTTTTATTAAAGCATGCTCTTGACGCTTCGAATCACAAACAACAGCATAATTGCCCCGATGACCGCGGTAACGATCGAACCGATCCAGCCGCCGCCGAACGATACATGCAGCACACCGGACAACCAACCCCCAACGAAAGCCCCCACGATGCCGACGACGATGTCGACAATCAGGCCAAATCCGCTGCCTTGTACCAACAGACCCGCGAGCCAACCCGCGATCGCACCGGTTACCAACCAAGCAATCAAACCATGCATTTGTTTTTAAATCCCTTATATATAAAGAAACACCACGCGTGAACCACCGGCGCCAGTCGGAGGACCGTTAATCCGTGTCGTGCTTTGGTGACCTCGGGCCAAACAACAATCCGTTCGGCGGCCCTGCCGACAGGAGCCGGTTGCTCGTCAGTGCGGCAACATCGTGGCCTTCGTCCGACAACGAATGCGCGATCTGCTTGACCGCCGCCTGCACGAGCACGCCGACAATCCCGAATGCACCAACGTTGACGTTGTTGCCGATTTCCTTGCCGGTTGCTCGCCCCTTGCCTTCCCACAGCACGTCACCGGTCTTCAGATCAACGAGCTTTGCCGAAGCCGCAACCATGGTCGTGCTGTCCACGATCTGGTACACGGAGCCGTACTGCGTCACTTTCGAATACAGAGCGGCATCCGCACCGAAGATCTCCCGCAGCTTCGCGGCCGATGTACTTTGGATTTCTGCGGCATTGGTCAACCCGTTCTGCTTGAAGGTTTCGTCCATCACGGCAACCGGCACAACGTAGTATCCGGCTTCGGCAAGCGGCTGCGTCATTTGCGACAGCATGCCGTAGGTCGCCGTGACGTCGTTGGTTTCGTTCACCGGCGGAAGGACGAGGATCGAACGCGGCTGGCTCCTCTTGAAAGCGGTGTAGTCGGTATGCTTCGCCGGCTGAGCACATGCGCTCAATAGCGCGACGATCGAGAGCACGGACAGCACTTTGAATGAAGTCGTTTTGAACATGGCGCACGTCACTGTTGGGCAGGCTTCTTCTTCATCAAGAAATCCATGTAGGCCGAAGATTCCGGGAACAGTTGTTTCTCTGCCTGGAATTCCTGTCCAGCGCGTTGCCCGTCCCCAATGCCCGCATACAGCATCCCGAGATGAGCATGGAAGCCCGGAGGCGGCGTGTTGCCCTTCGCGCGGATCTCCTGCAGCGCCTTTTCAAGCGCGTCGATCTGTTCTTGCGGCGACGTCTTGCCCTTGAAGTACTCGTACACCTGCGGTTGATAGCCGTTCCACTGATAGAGCGGCGGCGTCGTCTGCGCCGCACATCCCGCAAGCAGCAGGAGCGCCGCAGTCAGCGGCAACCCAATACCCCGTTTCATGGTCCTTTCCTATTCTTACGCGAATCAAATGGAATTCGTAACGATCACTGCGCCGCCTTGAGGCCGCCCGCGTCCACCTGCTCGACGAGGTGGTTGACTGCCTCCTGAATCGCGAGGTCGAGCACCTTGCCGTTCAGGGTCGAGTCATAGCTCGCGGTACCGCCGAA